>NZ_JAHBDJ010000023.1:0-86279 GCF_019956375.1 Pseudomonas sp. GL-R-19
GGCCGGGCAACATCACGCCGTACCTCGACAAACTGTCGAAGGAAGGCCTGCTTTTCGACCGCTTCTTCTCCAACGGTACCCATACCCACCAGGGCATGTTCGCCACCATGGGTTGCTTTCCGAACCTGCCTGGTTTCGAATACCTGATGCAGACCCCGGAAGGCAGCCACAAACTGTCTGGCCTGCCGCAGTTGCTCAGTGCCCGTCACTTTGACGACGTGTACGTCTACAACGGCGATTTCGCCTGGGACAACCAGTCGGGCTTCTTCAGCAACCAGGGCATGACCAACTTCATCGGCCGTAACGATTTCGTTAACCCGGTGTTCTCCGACCCGACATGGGGCGTGTCCGACCAGGATATGTTCGACCGCAGCCTGCAAGAGCTCAAGGCTCGGGAAAACGGCAAACCGTTCTACGCCTTGCTGCAAACCCTGTCCAACCACACGCCTTACGCCTTGCCGACGCCATTACCGGTCGAGCGCGTGACCAATCGCGGCAGCCTGAACGAGCACTTGACCGCCATGCGTTATGCGGACTGGGCGCTGGGCCAGTTCTTTGAAAAGGCCCGCAAGGAGCCGTACTTCAAGGAAACCCTGTTCGTCATCGTCGGTGACCACGGTTTCGGCAACGAACAGCAGATCACTGAAATGGACCTGGGCCGCTTCAACGTGCCGATGTTGATGATCGCGCCGGGCATCCAGGAGAAGTTCGGTCAGCGTGACCATACCGTGGGCACCCAGATCGACATCGTGCCGACCATCATGGGCCGCCTGGGCGGCGAAACTCGCCAGCAATGCTGGGGCCGCGACCTGCTCAACCTGCCTGAAGGCGATAAGGGTTTTGGTGTGATCAAACCTTCGGGTAACGAGCAGACCACGGCCATCCTCAGCGACGACCGGATCCTTGTACTGCCGAAGGAAAAGGACATGGCGCCAAAGTTGTACCAGTACGAAATGGGCGCTACACCGCATGCCGAGATCATTGCGGATGCACCGGGTACCGCTGAGTTGAAACTCAAGCTCGAAGCGTTCCTGCAAACCGCGACCAAGAGTCTGCTGGACAACACTGCCGGTGTAGTTCACGGCACGCCGCAGTAAGTTGTGACGCAATAGAAAAAGAGGCTCTTCAAGAGCCTCTTTTTTTTGCCTGGCGGGTCTCTATCTTTTTTTTGCTGCATTGGTTACTTCAAAGGCTCCCGCGGTTTGCTCGGGCCATTCAGCAATCTGATGGAGCGTGGGTCGGGCAATATCCTTCGCTACACTCGGTGCATCTTCCGAGAACAACAAGGCTGTTCGCTATGCAAAATCGCATGATGATCACTGGTGCAGGCTCTGGCCTGGGTCGCGAAATCGCGTTGCGCTGGGCGCGTGAAGGCTGGCAACTGGCGTTGTCGGACGTCAGCGAGCCCGGTTTGCAGGAAACCCTGAAGCTGGTCCGCGAAGCCGGTGGCGACGGATTCATCCAGCGCTGCGACGTGCGCGACTACAGCCAGTTGACGGCGTTCGCCCAGGCCTGCGAAGTCAAACTCGGCGGCATCGATGTCATCGTCAATAACGCGGGTGTGGCGTCTGGCGGGTTCTTCAGTGAGTTGTCCCTGGAGGACTGGGATTGGCAGATCGCGATCAACCTGATGGGCGTGGTCAAGGGCTGCAAGGCTTTCCTGCCGCTGCTGGAAAAAAGCAAAGGCAAGATCATCAACATCGCGTCCATGGCCGCGTTGATGCAAGGCCCGGCGATGAGCAACTACAACGTGGCCAAGGCGGGCGTGGTGGCGTTGTCCGAAAGCCTGTTGATCGAACTGGCGCATCAGGAAGTCGGCGTGCATGTGGTGTGTCCATCGTTCTTCCAGACCAACCTGCTGGACTCCTTTCGCGGTCCGACCCCGGCCATGAAAGCCCAGGTCGGCAAGTTGCTGGAAAGCTCGCCGATCAGCGCCGCTGACATCGCCGACTACATCTACCGGCAGGTCGCCGCCGGCGAGTTCATGATCCTGCCCCACGAACAGGGCCGCATGGCCTGGGCGCTCAAGCAGAAGAACCCGCAACTGCTCTACAACGAAATGACCGTCATGGCCGACAAAATGCGCGCCAAGGCCAGGCAATCCGCAAGCTGATCTTGCTCGCAGGCATCGCTGTGGTTAGGGTGGCCGCCATCGGCCATCCTCGCGAGACGCTTGCATGCTCAATTACCTGTGGTTTTTTCTCGCCGCGCTGTTCGAAATTGCCGGTTGCTTCGCCTTCTGGATGTGGCTGCGCCAGGGTAAAAGCATGTGGTGGGTGGTGCCGGCGCTCCTCAGCCTGACCCTGTTCGCCCTGCTGCTGACCCGAATCGAAGCCACCTACGCCGGCCGCGCCTACGCCGCTTACGGCGGCATCTACATCATTGCGTCAATCGGCTGGTTGGCCGTGGTCGAGCGGATTCGTCCGCTGGGTTCGGACTGGCTTGGCGTGGCGTTGTGTGTGATCGGCGCGAGCATCATCCTGTTCGGGCCGCGATTCTCCGCGTCCTGACAGATCGGTCCTACAATCAGCCGGATTGTCAGACCTTTCCGTAAGCTTGGTGCGTCATGGCTGTCAGTCCGGTCTGGTTTGCTGTCGGAGCATTGTAGGCATACCGCGGGCCGGGCATCTTCAAGGGCCAGTAACCCCTGAAGGACACTCCTCATGCTCGTACTCACTCGCATTGTGGGCGAAACCATTTCCATCGGTGACAACATTTCCGTGTGTGTTCTCGCGATCAACGGAAGCAGCATTCGCTTTGGTGTCGAAGCGCCGCAGGACGTCAAAGTGCACCGTTCGGAAATCTACGAACGCATCCAGAACAAACTGGCGAAAACCAAGGAGCGCTGAAGGCCTCAGTCAAACAGGTGCTTGGGCACGTCGTGCTTGAGCATCAGTTGGCATTGCTCGCTTTCCGGGTCGAAGACAATCAGCGCCTGGCCCTTGGTCAGCGCTTGGCGCACGCGCAGTACGCGGGTTTCCAGTGGCGTGTCGTCACCATTGTCCGTGCCGTCGCGGGTCACGAAATCCTCGATCAGGCGGGTGAGGGTGTCGACTTGAAGTTGGTCGTAGGGAATCAGCATAGGCACCTCGGTTGGATCAATGTCGGGATGCTACGGCGATTGGGCTGTTGCGGCTAGCCTTGGGCTAATGTGTTGTCTGGTCCGGCGTCTTCGCGGGCAAGCCCGCTCCTACAGGTGACCCGGTTCTTCCATAAGAATGCGGGCGAATGTGAGAGCGAGCCTGCTCGCGAAGGCGGTTTACCTGGTGAAGAAGAACCCGGATCAGTTCTCAGACCGCTGCCCCACCAGGCTGTCCACCGAAGGCACCCGCGTATCGCTTTCCATCTGGGTGTCATGTTCAAGCTGATGGCTGAATCGGTCCAGTGAGCCCTTGGCCGGTTGCGCATCGCTGGCAAACACGGGCGGGCTGAGGATGTATGCACCGAGCAGGCGGCTCAGGGCGGCGAGGCTGTCGATGTGGGTGCGTTCGTAACCGTGGGTGGCGTCGCAGCCGAAGGCGAGCAGGGCGGTGCGAATGTCGTGGCCGGCGGTCACCGCCGAATGGGCGTCGCTGAAGTAGTAGCGGAACAGGTCCCGGCGGGCGGGCAATTCGTTGTCGCTGGCCAGGCGCAGGAGGTGGCGCGACAGGTGATAGTCATACGGCCCGCCGGAATCCTGCATCGCGATGCTCACCGCATGCTCGCTGGAGTGTTGGCCTGGCGCGACCGGTGCGATGTCGATGCCGACGAATTCACTGACGTCCCAGGGTAACGCCGCCGCGGCGCCGCTGCCGGTTTCCTCAGTGATGGTGAACAGCGGATGGCAGTCGATCATCAACTCTTCGCCACTGTCGACAATGGCTTTGAGCGCCGCCAGCAGCGCGGCCACCCCGGCCTTGTCGTCGAGGTGGCGGGCGCTGATGTGGCCGGTTTCGGTGAACTCCGGCAGCGGGTCGAAGGCGACGAAATCGCCGACGCTGATGCCCAGCGACTCGCAGTCGGCACGGGTGGCGCAGTAGGCATCCAGGCGCAACTCGATGTGATCCCAACTGATCGGCATCTCATCCACGGCAGTATTGAACGCGTGCCCGGACGCCATCAGCGGCAAGACACTGCCGCGAATCACGCCGTTGTCGGTAAACAGGCTGACCCGGCTGCCTTCGGCAAAGCGGCTGGACCAGCAGCCGAGCGGTGCGAGGGCCAGGCGGCCGTTGTCCTTCACCGCCCGCACCGCCGCGCCGATGGTGTCCAGGTGGGCGGATACGGCTCGGTCGGGGCTGTTCTTCTTGCCCTTGAGCGTGGCGCGAATGGTGCCGCGACGGGTCAGCTCGAAGGGAATGCCCATTTCTTCAAGGCGCTCGGCGACGTAGCGCACGATGGTGTCGGTGAACCCGGTGGGGCTGGGAATGGCGAGCATTTCCAGCAGGACTTTCTGCAGGTAACCGAGGTCCGGTTCGGGGATTTTGCTGGTCATGGAAACTCCTGATGTATTGAGGCCATCGACGGTTTCGATGAGGGGATTTTTGTTGCCTGGGCTGGCCCATTCGCTGTAGGAGCGAGCTTGCTCGCGAATGGGCCAGCCCAGGCAACACATCACTAAGAGATCACCGGCTGGCTGTACGGAAACAACAGATCCACAAACCGCTCCGCCGTGGGTTGCGGTTCGTGATTGGCCAGGCCGGCCCGTTCGTTGGCTTCGATAAATACATACTCCGGCTGGTCAGCGGCGGACACCATCAGGTCGAGGCCGACCATGGGAATGTCCAGCGCCCGCGCGGCCCGCACGGCGGCGCCCACCAGCGTTGGATGCAGGATCGCCGTTACATCCTCAAGAACACCGCCTGTATGAAGATTCGCCGTGCGTCGTACGAACAGGTGCTCACCGGCCGGCAGAATGCTGTTGTAGTCGTAACCGGCGGCACGCAAGGTACGCAGGGTTTCCCGGTCCTGCGGGATCTTGCTTTCGCCACCTGTGGCCGCTTGTCGCCGCCGGCTCTGGGCTTCGATCAATGCACCGATGGAGTGCTGGCCGTCGCCGACCACTTCGGCCGGCCGGCGAATGGCGGCGGCGACCACTTCAAAACCGATCACCACAATGCGCAGGTCCAGGCCTTCGTGGAAACTTTCCAGCAGCACGCGGCTGTCGAAGTGGCGAGCGGCTTCTATGGCTTGCTGCACTTCCTCAAGGGTGCGCAAATCCACCGCAACCCCTTGCCCCTGTTCACCATCCAGTGGCTTGACCACCACGCGCTGGTGTTCATCGAGGAATGCCAGATTGTCATCGGCGTTACCCGCCAATTGCTGCGCCGGCAGGTTCAACCCGGCTGCCTTGAGCACTTTGTGGGTCAGGCTTTTGTCCTGGCACAGGGTCATGCTGACGGCGCTGGTCAGGTCGCTCAGGGATTCACGGCAGCGTACCCGGCGCCCGCCATGGCTGAGGGTGAACATCCCGGCGTCGGCGTCATCGACGTGCACATCAATGCCACGACGATGTGCTTCCTCGACGATGATCCGCGCGTACGGGTTGAACGCGGCTTCCGGACCGGGCCCGAGAAACAGCGGCTGATTGATGCCGTTCTTGCGCTTGATGGCGAAGGTCGTCAGGTTGCGAAAACCGAGCTTGGCGTAAAGGTTTTTCGCCTGTCGGTTAGTGTGCAGCACGGACAGGTCGAGGTAGGCGAGCCCGCGACTCATGAAGTGCTCGATCAGATGCCGCACCAGCACCTCTCCGACACCCGGTCGCGCACAGTGCGGGTCGACCGCCAGGCACCACAGGCTGCTGCCGTGTTCGGGATCGTTGAAGGCCTTGTGGTGGTTGAGGCCCATGACGCTACCGATGACTGCGCCGCTGTCCTCGTCTTCGGCCAGCCAGTACATCGGGCCGCCCAGGTGACGCGGAGTGAGCAGGGTGGCGTCGATCGGCAGCATGCCGCGCGCCTGATACAGCTGATTGATCGCCTGCCAGTCGGCATCGCTTTGCGCGCGGCGAATGCGGAAACCGCGAAACACCCGGGTCGCCTGACGGTAATCGCTGAACCACAGGCGCAAGGTATCGGACGGGTCGAGGAACAGCTGCGTCGGCACCAGCCCCAGCACTTGTTGGGGCGCGGCGACGTACAGGGCAATATCCCGTTCGCCGGGCCGCTCGTTGAGCAACTCTCCGGCGAGGCTCGCGGCATCGGCGAAGGTGTGCCCGATCAGCAAGCGGCCCCAGCCGCAATGCACGGCAATCGGTGCCGCGCCGAGCGCACTGCCGTCTTCGGCCAGGCGTGCCTGCAGGCGTTCGTAGGAGGGCGACTGGCCGCGCAACAGGCGTTGGCTGATCGCTGTGGCATGAGGTTTCATCGGTCAGATTCCTTGTTCGCTGAGCCACAGGTTGAGGGCCGCCAGTTGCCATAGCTTCGAGCCGCGCAACGGCGTCAGTTGTCCCTGTGGGTCAGTCAGCAGAAGGTCGAGCATCGCGGGATTGAACAGGCCGCGATCCTGGCTGGGATCGAGCAGCAACTCGCGCACCCACTCCAGCGTATCGCCCTGCAAATGCTTGAGGCCCGGCACCGGGAAGTAACCTTTCTTGCGGTCGATCACTTCACTGGGAATCACTTGTCGCGCGGCTTCTTTCAAGACTTGCTTGCCGCCGTCCGGCAGTTTGAAACGCCCCGGAATTCGTGCCGACAGCTCCACCAGGCGATAGTCGAGAAACGGCGTGCGGGCTTCCAGGCCCCAGGCCATGGTCATGTTGTCGACGCGTTTGACCGGGTCGTCCACCAGCATCACCGTGCTGTCCAGGCGCAAGGCCTTGTCCACCGCCGCATCGGCACCGGGTTGGGCGAAATGGGTTTTGACGAAGTCACCGGCGGCGTCATTCGCGGTCAGCCATTTCGGTTGCACGGTGGCGGCGTAGTCGTCGTAGCTGCGGTCGAAAAACGCTTCGCGGTACGCAGCATACGGATCACTCGCGCCGTCCACTTGCGGATACCAGTGGTAACCGGCGAACAGTTCGTCGGCGCCCTGGCCGCTCTGTACCACCTTGCAATGTTTGGCCACTTCCCGGGACAACAGGTAGAAAGCGATGCAGTCGTGGCTGACCATCGGCTCACTCATGGCGCGGAAGGCGGCGGGCAGTTGTTCGATGATTTCTTTTTCGTCGATGCGCAGTTGATGGTGCTGTGTGCCGTAGTGTTGGGCGATCAGGTCGGAATACTGGAACTCGTCGCCGCGTTCGCCGCCGGCATCCTGGAAGCCGATGGAGAAGGTCGACAGATTGTCCACGCCGACTTCCCGCAACAGGCCCACCAGCAGGCTTGAATCGACACCACCGGACAGCAGCACGCCGACATCGACCGCCGCGCGCTGACGAATCGCTACCGCTTCGCGGGTGCTGTCGAGCACACGGTCACGCCAGTCTTCGAGGGTCAGGTTCTGCTCATCGGCGTGAGGGCCGTAGGGCAGGGTCCACCAGGTTTTCTGCTCGGTGCGGCCGTCGGCTTCGATGCGCATCCAGGTGGCCGGCGGCAATTTTTCAATGCCCGCCAGCAAGGTGCGCGGTGCCGGGACCACGGCGTGGAAATTCAGATAGTGATTGAGCGCCACCGGATCGAGGAGCGGGTTGATGTCGCCGCCCTTGAGCAATGCCGGCAGCGCCGAGGCGAAGCGCAGGCGCTGGCCGGTGCGCGACAGGTACAGCGGTTTCACGCCGAGTCGGTCGCGAGCGATGAACAGGCGTTGGGCATCGCGCTCCCAAACGGCAAAGGCAAACATGCCGTTGAGTTTCGGCAGCAAGGCTTCACCCCAGGCGTGATAGCCCTTGAGCAGCACTTCGGTGTCGCCACCGGAGTAGAAGGCGTAACCCAGGCTTTCCAGTTCCGCGCGCAATTCCGGAAAGTTGTAGATCGCCCCGTTGAAGGCCAGGGACAAGCCCAGTTGCGGGTCGATCATCGGCTGCGCCGAGCCGTCCGACAGGTCCATGATTTTCAGGCGCCGATGGCCCAGGGCAACCGGCCCCTGGCTATGAAAACCCCAAGCGTCGGGGCCGCGAGGGGCCAGGTGATGGGTGATTCGTTCAACGGCTGCAAGGTCTGCAGGTTGATGATCAAAACGTAACTCGCCAGCTAATCCGCACATAAATTCCTTACCGGTTTTTCCGTTGGGGAGGGTCAATCGATACCGCGCCAAAACGGCGGGTACTCAGAAAGTGACCCTCCTCGGTAAGGGGAGTTTTAGACCGATGAGTTATATGTGTGACAGACCACGGCCGAATCGCCCCGTAAGTGCGACTTCGACTACTTGCCCCGGATCAGGCGTCGCAAGGCAAACCGGTTGGGATGGCAGGCTTCGGCCACGCTTCTGGGCAATGGCAGGGGTTCGTTGTCCAGCCAGGCCGCCAGCAGTTCCCCGGACAGCGGCGCGGTGATCAGGCCGCGCGAGCCGTGGCCGCTGTTGATGTACAAACCGTCAAGCCATGGGCATTCGACGTCCGGCACTTGTCGGGCATCCTTGCCCAGCGCTGCATACGCCTGAGCGAACGCCTGGGTGTCGGCCAAAGGTCCGACGATTGGCAAGTAGTCAGGGCTGGTGCAGCGAAAAGCGGCGCGCCCCTGGAGGCTTTCAGGCGCAAGTTTGTCGGCCCGTAGACGCTCGACCAGATCGTGGGAAATCTCTTCGAGCATGGTCAGGTTGCCCAGGTGTTCGGCCGTGGTCGGCGTCAGGTCATCGCTCTTGAAATCGAAACTGGCCCCCAGCGTGTGTTCGCCCAAACGTGCAGGGGCGACATAGCCTTCGGCACACACCACGGTGCTCAGGGCCTGGCTTTGCGGGGTTTGCGCCAGGCGGGTGATTTGCCCGCGAATGCGTTTGAGCGGTAACTCGGCACTCTCGGGGAATCGCCGGATTTCAGCTGCGCCGGCGAGCACCACCACGGGGGCGCTGGCGAGCAGGCGTTCGCCGTTCCAGGCTTGCCACTGATCGTCAACCTTGCGTAGTTCCAGCGCATCGCGATGGGTGAGCAATTGAATTCGCGGGTGTGCGGCCTGCCACTGGCACAGCGCCGGTGGGTGAACCCAGCCGCCTTCGGGATAGAACAGGCCCCCCTGTGCCAACCCGATACCGGCCACGGCCTGTGCCTCGGGTTGATCCAGCAGGTGCAGCAAGTCCGCTGGAAACGCCGCGGCCAATTGCACTTGGCGTTCGGCTTCCTTGGCATCGAAGGCCAGTTGCAACACGCCGCAATCGTCCCAGTCGCGACCCCGTTGCAAATGTTCGAGCAGCCGTCGGGTGTAGCCGAATCCGCTGACGATCATTTGCGACAGCGCCGTGCCATGGGCCGATAACTTCAGGTACAGCACGCCCTGTGGGTTGCCCGAGGCTTCCTGGGCGATATCGTCGTGGCGCTCCAGCAATGTCACTTGCCAGCCCCGCGCGGCGAGGCTGGCGGCGCTGGCGCAACCGGCCAGCCCGGCCCCGATCACCAGTGCCTGGCGTTCGCCGGTCAGTGGAGCCGGGCGGGCAAACCAGGGTTTATCGGGCGCTGGGGCGGGCACGTCCTGGGGCCAGCCGAGGAACTCGCCGCGCAGGATTTCCCATTTGTGGCCGATGCCTGGGGTGCGTTTCATCTTGAAACCGGCGGCGTTGAGCAAGCGCCGCACCCAACCGGTGCTGGTGAAGGTGCTGATGGATGCACCGGGAGCGGCCAGGCGCGCCAGTTCGGCAAACAGTTCGGCGGTCCACATGTCGGGGTTCTTCGCCGGAGCGAAACCGTCGAGGAACCAGGCGTCGATTCGGGCATCGAGTTGAGGCAGTTGCTCCAGTGCATCGCCGATCAGCAGCGTCAGGGTCACGCGACCGTTATCCAGCGTCAGGCGCTGAAAACCCTGATGGATCGCCACGTACTGCGTCAGCAATTGATCGGCAAACACCTTGAGTTCCGGCCACAGCGCCAGGGCTCGTTGCAAGTCGGCCGGGCTCAACGGGTACTTTTCGACGCTGACAAAATGCAGCCGCGCTCCGGCCGCCGCGTGTTGTTCGAACACCTGCCAGGCACACAGAAAATTCAGCCCGGTGCCGAACCCCGTTTCACCGATGACCAGGCGTCCGCCCTCCGGCAAGGCAGCGAAGCGTTCCGCCAAGCGGTTCTGCTCGATAAACACATAGCGGGTTTCGTCCAGCCCCGACTGGTCGGAGAAATACACGTCGTCGAATACTCGCGAATACGGACGACCTTGGTCATCCCAGTCGAGCTGGGCGTGGGGCAATTCAGGTTTCATGGCAGGCTCGGCAACGGCAAGGCCGTCATTCTATCCGATCGATGGCGTGGTGCTTGATCCGTGGCAAGGCATGCACTGACCATGTCATCGAAAATCGATGACATGGTGAGGCTTTTTGTGGCGAGGGAGCTTGCTCCCGCTGGACAGCGAAGCTGTCCCAACGTTTGCAAATCTGCGTTGGGAACAGATCTGCCAGTTTGCGGCTGCTTCGCAGCCGAGCGGGAGCAAGCTCCCTCGCCACAGGTTTCGTATCTGCTCCATGAATGGATTTCTTTCCCGCAGAATAGGTCCGTCCGCTAGTCTTGCTCACATCCGGAAGGGAGCCGCTCATGTTTGAATCCGCTGAAATCGGTCACGCCATCGACAAAGACACCTATGACGCCGAAGTCCCGGCCCTGCGCGAAGCGTTGCTCGAAGCGCAATTCGAATTGCAGCAGCAACGCCGCTTTCCGGTGATCATTTTGATCAATGGCATCGAAGGTGCGGGCAAGGGCGAGACGATCAAGGTGCTCAACGAATGGATGGATCCGCGTCTGATCGAGGTTCGCACCTTCGATCAGCAAACTGACGAAGAGCTGGTGCGGCCACCGGCCTGGCGGTACTGGCGGATGCTGCCGGCCAAGGGGCGCATGGGGATTTTCTTCGGCAACTGGTACAGCCAGATGCTGCAGGGGCGGGTCCATGGCGAGTTCAAGGATCCGCGCCTCGACCAGGCGATCAACGGCGCCGAGCGCCTGGAAAAGATGCTCTGCGATGAAGGTGCGCTGATCTTCAAGTTCTGGTTTCACCTCTCCAAGAAGCAAATGAAGGCGCGACTCAAGGCGCTGGCCGACGACCCGCTGCACAGCTGGCGCATCAGCCCGCTGGACTGGCAGCAGTCGCAAACCTACGACAGGTTCGTGAAGTATGGTGAGCGGGTGCTGCGGCGCACCAGCCGTGACTATGCGCCGTGGCATGTGATCGCCGGGGCGGATGCGCATTATCGCAGTCTGGCCGTGGGGCGGATTCTGCTGGCGGGCCTGCAGGGCGCATTGCAGCGGCCGACGATCCACCCGGAAAAGGTCAGCGCCGCGCCAGTGTTCCCCAGCGTCGATCAAGTGAACCTGCTCGACAGCCTGGACCTGACCCTGAACCTGGACAAGGATGATTACGAAGAACAGCTGATCACCGAGCAGGCGCGGTTTTCCGGGTTGATGCGCGACAAGCGCATGCGCCGCCATGCACTGGTGGCGGTGTTCGAGGGCAACGACGCGGCGGGCAAGGGCGGGGCGATCCGTCGGGTGGCGGCAGCGCTTGATCCGCGCCAGTACAGCATCGTGCCGATTGCCGCGCCCACCGAAGAAGAACGGGCACAGCCCTATCTGTGGCGCTTCTGGCGGCACCTGCCGGCCCGGGGCAAGTTCACTGTGTTCGACCGCTCCTGGTATGGCCGGGTGTTGGTGGAGCGCATTGAAGGTTTTTGCAGCCCGGCGGACTGGCTGCGGGCCTATGGTGAAATCAACGATTTCGAAGAGCAGCTCACCGACGCCGGGGTGATCGTGGTCAAGTTCTGGCTGTCCATCGACAAACAGACGCAACTGGAGCGCTTCGAGGAGCGCGAAAAGATTCCCTTCAAACGCTTCAAGATCACTGACGATGACTGGCGCAACCGTGAAAAGTGGGATGATTATCGCGCGGCGGTTGGCGACATGGTCGACCGTACCAGCACCGAGATTGCGCCATGGACCTTGGTGGAAGCCAACGACAAGCGCTGGGCACGGGTCAAAGTCTTGCGCACCATCAATCGCGCACTGGAGGAGGCTTTCGAAAAATCCGACCGGCGTGAGAACAAGAAGCGTAAGGACAAGGATTGAAGCGATGGTTACGCATACGCGAGGTGAATGATTGTCGCGGTCGGTGAAGAGCTGGACTTATGCTCGGTCCACTCTCAACCGATAACAACAATGAGGTATGTCATGCGTGAAGTGGTGATCGTCGACAGCGTGCGGACCGGCCTGGCCAAATCCTTTCGCGGTAAATTCAACATGACCCGCCCGGACGACATGGCGGCACACTGTGTCGATGCACTGTTGGCGCGTTCCGGTATCGATCCGGCGAGCGTCGAGGACTGCATCGTTGGCGCCGGTTCCAACGAAGGCGCCCAGGGTTTCAATATCGGTCGCAATGTCGCGGTGCTGTCGCGCCTGGGCATCGGCACGGCCGGCATGACCCTCAACCGCTTCTGTTCCTCGGGCTTGCAGGCGATCGCCATTGCCGCCAACCAGATCGCTTCGGGTTGCAGCGACATCATCGTCGCTGGCGGTGTCGAGTCCATCAGCCTGACCATGAAGAGCGTCAACACCGACAACCTGATCAACCCGCTGCTCAAGGAGCAGGTGCCGGGCATCTACTTCCCGATGGGCCAGACCGCTGAAATTGTCGCGCGTCGGTACAGCGTCAGCCGTGAAGAGCAGGACCTGTATGCGCTGCAAAGCCAGCAGCGTACCGCAGTGGCGCAAGCCGCCGGGCTGTTCTCTGATGAAATCGTGCCGATGGCGGTGAAGTATCGCGTCGAAGACAAAAGCACCGGTCAGGTGCAGATCGTCGACGGTGTCGTTGATCGTGATGACTGCAACCGCCCGGACACCACCCTGGAAAGTCTGTCCGGGTTGAAACCGGTGTTCGCCGAAGATGGCTCGGTCACGGCCGGCAACTCGTCGCAACTGTCTGACGGCGCGTCAATGACCCTGGTAATGAGTCTGGAAAAAGCGCTGGAACTGGGGCTCAAGCCGAAAGCGTCCTTCCGCGGTTTTACCGTGGCCGGTTGCGCACCGGACGAGATGGGCATCGGCCCGGTGTTTTCGGTACCGAAACTGCTCAAGGCCAAAGGCTTGCGGATTGACGACATCGACCTGTGGGAACTCAACGAAGCCTTCGCCTCGCAGTGCCTGTACAGCCGCAACCGACTGGAAATCGACAACGCCCGGTACAACGTCAATGGTGGCTCGATTTCCATCGGTCACCCGTTCGGCATGACCGGTTCGCGTCAGGTCGGGCATCTGGTTCGTGAATTGCAGCGACGCAATCTGCGTTACGGCATCGTCACCATGTGCGTGGGGGGCGGGATGGGGGCTACGGGGTTGTTTGAGGCGGTGCGTTAAGCCTCGATATTTTTCGTTGTCAGTTAGATAGCCATCGCGAGCAGGCTCGCTCCCACAGTGTTCAGCTGCGATCACAAATGTTGTGTACGCCACAAAACCTGTGGGAGCGAGCCTGCTCGCGATGGGCGCGCCGCGGTCAAAAACATCCCCCAAACATTACGACCCGCACAGTTTCATTCGCGGCCAGACCCAAACTGTGCCTGTGTACGCCACCGCTGCGGGCCTAGAATGGCGACTCCTGTCAGTTGGCGTTGGGGTTCACATGCACATTTCATCGGGTCGCTGGGGTTACGGTCTGTTCCTGGCCTTGTTGACCGCGTTGTTGTGGGGAGTCCTGCCGATCAAGCTCAAGCAAGTGCTGCTGGTGATGGACCCGGTGACGGTGACCTGGTTTCGCCTGTTGGTGTCTGGCGGCTGCCTGTTCATTTATCTGGCGGCCACCAGGCGTCTGCCCAGCCGCAAAGTGCTCGGTCCTCGCGGTGGCTGGCTGGTACTGATGGCGGTGCTCGGCCTGGTCGGTAACTATGTGCTGTATCTGATGGGCCTGAACCTGCTCAGCCCCGGCACGGCGCAACTGGTGGTGCAGATGGGGCCGATCATGCTGCTGATCGCCAGTCTGTTTGTGTTCAAGGAGCGTTTCAGCCTGGGGCAGGGGATTGGCCTGCTGGTGCTGCTGATCGGTTTTGCGCTGTTTTTCAACCAGCGCTTGAGTGAATTGCTCACGTCGCTGACCGACTACACCGCCGGCGTGCTGTTGGTGCTGTTGGCGTCCACGGTCTGGACCTTCTATGCCCTGGGGCAGAAGCAATTGCTGACGGTGTGGAATTCGTTGCAGGTGATGATGGTGATCTACCTGTTTTGCGCGCTGCTGTTGACGCCGTGGGTGCATCCGCTCGAAGCGTTGCAATTGAACCCGTTGCAGGGTTGGTTGCTGCTGGCGTGCTGCCTCAACACCCTGATTGCCTATGGCGCGTTTGCCGAGGCCCTGGCCCATTGGGAAGCCTCCCGGGTCAGCGCGACGCTGGCCATCACGCCGCTGGTGACCTTTGTGGCGGTTGCCATGGCTGCGTGGCTGTGGCCCGACTACGTGCATGCCGAGACGATCAATGGTCTGGGATATGGCGGCGCGGTGCTGGTGGTGCTGGGGTCGGCGCTGGTGGCGTTGGGGCCTTCGTTGATTGCCGGGTTGAAGGCCAGAAAAGCCAAAATGGTCGTTGGCTGAAAATCTTCATCGCGCCCTTCGCGAGCAGGCTCGCTCCCACAGAGATCCAGTGTGGGAGCGAGCCTGCTCGCGAAGACGGACTTTCAATCACCGCAAAACTCAGCCCTTGGCCCCAGCCTCCAGCATGTTCTCCGGCCTCACCCACGCATCGAACTCTTCGTCAGTCAGATACCCGAGCTGCAACGCCGCCTCGCGCAAGGTCAGCCCTTCGCTGTAGGCCTTCTTGGCGATCTGCGCCGATTTGTCATAGCCAATGTGCGGGTTGAGCGCCGTCACCAGCATCAGGCCTCGCTCCAGGTGTTCAGCCATCTTTTGCGCATCAGGCTCCAGACCGGCCACGCAGTGCTGCTGGAAGTTGCTGCAGCCATCACCCAGCAAACGGATCGATTGCAGCAGGTTATGGATGATCACCGGTTTGAACACGTTCAGCTGCAAGTGGCCCTGACTGGCGGCAAAGCCGATGGCGACGTCGTTGCCCAACACCTGGCAGGCCAGCATCGACAAGGCTTCGCACTGGGTCGGGTTGACCTTGCCCGGCATGATCGAACTACCCGGTTCATTGGCCGGCAGCCTGACTTCGGCGAAGCCGGCGCGCGGACCGGAACCCAGCAGGCGCAGATCGTTGGCGATCTTCATCAGGGTCACGGCGAGGGTTTTCAGCGCGCCCGACAGCGTGGTCAGCGGCTCATGGCCGGCCAGTGCGGCGAACTTGTTCGGTGCGGTGATAAACGGCAAGCCGGAGAGGGCGGCCAATTCTGCGGCGATGGCCTCACCGAAGCCGTGGGGTGAATTGAGCCCGGTGCCGACGGCCGTTCCGCCCTGGGCCAGCTCGCAGACCGCGGGCAGTGCGCTGCGGATCGCCCGCTCGGCGTAATCGAGTTGCGCGATGAACGCCGAGATTTCCTGACCGAAGCTGATCGGAGTCGCATCCATCATGTGGGTGCGGCCGGTCTTGACCAGTTTCATATGGCGGGCGGACAGCTCGGCCAGCCCGCCGGACAGTTCGCTGATCGCCGGCAGCAAGTGCTGTTGCACCGCCTGGACGGCGGCGATGTGCATGGCAGTGGGGAAGCAGTCGTTGGAACTCTGGGAGCGATTGACGTGATCGTTGGGGTGCACCGGGGACTTGCCGCCGCGCGGGTTGCCCGCCAGCTCGTTGGCGCGACCGGCGATCACTTCGTTGACGTTCATGTTGCTCTGGGTGCCACTGCCGGTTTGCCATACCACCAGCGGAAACTGGTCGTCGTGGTCGCCGCCGAGCACTTCGTCGGCTGCCTGCTCGATCAGGCGGGCGATGTCGGCGGGCACGTCGCCGTTGCGATCGTTGACCCGTGCCGCGGCTTTCTTGATCAGCGCCAGGGCATGCAACACCGCCAGCGGCATGCGTTCGTTGCCAATGGCGAAGTTGATCAGCGAGCGTTGCGTCTGAGCGCCCCAGTAGGCTTCATCCGGGACTTCAACCTCGCCGAGGCTGTCGGTTTCGATACGGCTCATCTTGCTCACTCCTGTAGGTCCGATTGCGCAGTTTAGGCCGTGATCGACGGCCGTGGTTCCATTAGTCTGAATTTGACCATTCAACCCCTCTAAATCAGGTGCGACAAGGCTTGGGGTTGAGCGACAGACTTTTTTAGGCGCAGAATGGACGCCCTTGGGGTCTTACCTCGCCAGCTAGATAAGGAAACTCGATGACTCGTCTTCGTGCCATCTGTACCGCCGTTGCTTTGGTCTGCGCCAGCGGCCAGGTTCTTGCCGACACCGCCAGCCATAACGCCAGTGCCGAGGCTTTCCTGACCATGGCGCACGCTGACAAACTGGGCACCCCGGTGTACATGCAAGTACAGCAGATGTTTGCCCAGCGTTTCGAACAGACCAAAGCCCCTGAGTCGAAAAAAGCCGTGCTGGAAACTTACCAGGCCAAGGCCAACGCCGCTCTGGACCAGGCCATTGGCTGGAACAAGCTCAAGCCGGACATGATCAAGCTCTACACCACCAACTTCACCGAGTCCGAGCTCAAGGACCTGGTTGCGTTCTACCAGTCGCCACTGGGCAAGAAAGTCCTGGAAAAAATGCCCCAGCTGACCCAGCAATCGGCCCAGATGACCCAGGCCAAGCTGGAAAGCGCGGTGCCGGTGGTCAACAAGCTGTTGGCTGACATGACCGCCGAACTGACGCCGAAAGACGCGGCTGCGCCAGCCAAGAAAAAGCCTTAAGCGGAGTTCGGTATGACCATGCAACAACGCATCGAATCGACACTGGCCCTGCTTCAGCCCGAGCATCTGCAAGTGCTGGATGAGAGCCATATGCACAGCCGTGGGCTTTCGACCCATTTCAAGGCTGTGGTGGTCAGCGCGCAGTTCGAAGGCCTGAACCGGGTCAAGCGCCACCAGAAGGTCTACGGCACGCTCGGCGAGCTGATGGGCGAGTTCCATGCGTTGGCGCTGCATACCTACACGCCAGACGAATGGGCACAGATCGACGCGGCCCCGGCCTCGCCGACCTGTGCCGGCGGCAGCAAGCACTAACGCTGCCCTGTAGGAGCTGGCTTGCCAGCGAAAGCGATCTCGAGGACGCCTTCGCTGCGATGCGGCGACCCGACAAGCCAGCTCCTACAAATATTTGTTAGACTACGCAACGCGCCGCTCCCTCGGCGCGTTTTTTTTCGCATCCGGTTCACCCCTTACGAGGGTAGCCACCTGGAGATTTACCCATGACACAACAGATTGTCGTGGCGGCACTGTATAAGTTCGTCACCCTGGAAGATTACGTCGCCCTGCGCGAGCCCCTGCTGCAGGCGATGGTCGACAACGGCATCAAAGGCACGCTGCTGATCGCCGAAGAAGGCATCAACGGCACCGTGTCCGGCAGCCGCGAAGGCATCGACGGGCTGATGGCCTGGCTCAAGAACGACCCGCGAATGGACGACATCGATCACAAAGAGTCGTACTGCGACGATCAGCCGTTCTATCGCACCAAAGTCAAACTCAAGAAAGAAATCGTCACCCTCGGCGTGGATGGCGTGGACCCGAACAAAAAGGTCGGCACCTACGTCGATCCGCAGGACTGGAACGCGCTGATCAGCGATCCCGAAGTGCTGTTGATCGACACCCGTAACGATTACGAAGTCTCGATCGGTACCTTCGAAGGCGCCATCGACCCGAAAACCACCAGTTTTCGCGAATTTCCCGATTACATCAAAGCCAACTTCGACCCGGCCGTGCACAAGAAGGTCGCGATGTTCTGCACCGGCGGCATCCGCTGCGAGAAGGCCTCGAGCTACATGCTCAGCGAGGGCTACGGTGAGGTCTTTCACCTCAAGGGCGGCATCCTGAAGTACCTCGAAGAGGTGCCGCAGGAAGAAACCAAGTGGCAGGGCGACTGCTTCGTGTTCGACAACCGCGTGACCGTTCGTCACGACCTCAGCGAAGGCGACTACGATCAATGTCATGCCTGCCGCACGCCGGTCAGCGTGGAAGACCGCGCGTCCGAGCATTACGTGGCCGGCATCAGCTGCCCGCATTGCTGGGATAAGCTGAGTGAGAAGACCCGTCGCAGTGCGATCGACCGGCAGAAGCAGATCGAGCTGGCCAAGGCTCGAAACCAGCCTCACCCGATCGGCTACAACTACAAGCAAGCATCTTCCGAGGCCTGAACCATGTCTGCGCGCCTGCTCTATGTGATGGACCCGATGTGTTCCTGGTGCTGGGGGTTTGCCCCGGTGGCCAACGCACTGGTCGAGCAGGCGCAAGCCGCAGGCGTGGACGTGCACCTGATTGTGGGCGGTCTGCGCACTGGCAGTGGTGCCGCGCTGGAGCCGAGTACCCGGCGCTATATCCTTGAGCACTGGCAGGCGGTCACCGAGGCCACCGGCCAGCCCTTCAAGCTTGAAGGCGCATTACCCGATGGCTTTGTCTACGATACCGAGCCTGCCTGCCGGGCACTGGTGACGGCGCGCACACTGGCGCCGGATTGTGCCTGGAAACTGCTCGGGCTGATTCAGCACGCATTTTATGCCGAAGGACGCGACGTCACCCGCGCCAGCGTTCTGGTGGAACTGGCCGAACAGGCCGGTCTGCCGCGCATCGAATTCGCCGCCGCGTTTGACCGCGCCGATATGCACACCGCGACGGCAGCTGATTTCACCTGGGTCCAGGACCTGGGCATTGCCGGTTTCCCCACCCTGCTGGCTGAGCGTAACGGCCAACTGGCGCTGTTGACCAACGGCTATCAGCCATTGAGCGAGTTGTCTGCGCTGCTCGGCCGCTGGCTGGAGCGTGCTGCCTGTGCATGACCTGCCCGATGATGTTGCACCCGCTAAACGTGTCGACCGTCTGAGCTGGGCGGAAATCCGTCGCCTGGCCCTGCATCACAAGAAATCCCTGTGGATCGCCAACGGCGTGGCCGTGCTGGCGACCTTGTGCAGCGTGCCGATTCCCTTGCTCCTGCCATTGCTGGTGGACGAGGTGTTGCTGGGGCACGGTGATGCGGCGCTGAAGATCATGAACCTCGCGCTGCCTGAAGGCTGGCAGAAAGCCACGGGCTACATCGGCCTGATGCTGCTGGTGACTCTGACCCTGCGCTGCGCGGCGTTGATGTTCAACGTAGTGCAGGCGAAATTGTTCGCCGGACTGGCCAAGGACATCGTCTATCGCATTCGCATACGCCTGATCGAACGGCTCAAGCGTATCTCGCTGGGTGAATACGAAAGCCTGGGCAGCGGCTCGGTGACCACGCATCTGGTCACCGACCTGGACACCCTGGACAAGTTCGTCGGTGAAACCCTCAGCCGTTTCCTCGTGGCCATGCTGACCCTGGTGGGCACCGCCTCCATCCTGATGTGGATGCACTGGAAACTCGCGCTGCTGATCCTGCTGTTCAACCCCCTGGTGATCTACGCCACGGTGCAGTTGGGCAAGCGGGTCAAACACCTGAAGAAACTCGAGAACGACAGCACTTCGCGCTTCACCCAGGCGCTGACCGAAACGCTGGATGCGATCCAGGAAGTTCGCGCCGGTAACCGCCAGGGGTTTTTCCTTGGTCGCTTGGGGCAGCGCGCCCGGGACGTGCGCGACTATGCGGTGAACTCGCAATGGAAAACCGATGCGTCGAACCGCGCCAGCGGCTTGCTGTTCCAGTTCGGCATCGATATTTTCCGTGCCGCGGCGATGCTTACCGTACTGTTTTCCGACCTTTCAATCGGCCAGATGCTCGCGGTGTTCAGCTACCTGTGGTTCATGATCGGTCCGGTGGAACAACTGCTGAACCTGCAATATGCCTACTACGCAGCCGATGGTGCGCTGTCGCGGATCAACGAACTGCTGTCCCGTGACGATGAGCCCGAGTACTCGGGTGGAGTCGACCCGTTCAGTGGTCGCGAGACGGTCGGGCTGGAAGTACAGGGGTTGAGTTTCGGCTACGGTGATGAACTGGTGTTGAACCGGATGAACCTGTCCATCGCCCCCGGCGAAAAGGTCGCGATCGTCGGTGCCAGTGGCGGTGGCAAGAGCACGCTGGTGCAACTGCTGCTGGGCTTGTATACGCCGTTGGCCGGCACCATTCGCTTCGGTGGTTCAACCCAGCAAGAGATCGGCCTGGAAACCGTGCGGGAAAATGTTGCCGTGGTCCTGCAACATCCGGCGCTGTTCAACGACACCATCCGCGCCAACCTGACCATGGGCCGCGAACGCAGTGACGAGGCCTGCTGGCAGGCACTGGAAATCGCCCAGTTGCACGCTACGGTCCGGGATTTGCCCAATGGCCTGGACAGCATCGTCGGTCGCTCCGGCGTGCGTTTGTCCGGCGGGCAGCGCCAACGCCTGGCCATCGCCCGGATGGTCCTGGCCGAGCCCAAGGTGGTGATCCTCGACGAAGCCACCTCCGCGCTCGATGCCGCCACCGAATACAACCTGCACCAGGCACTGGCGCGGTTCCTGAGCAACCGCACCACGTTGATCATTGCGCACCGGTTGTCGGCCGTGAAGCAGGCCGACCGGGTGCTGGTGTTCGATGGTGGGCAGGTTGCCGAGGATGGCGACCATCAGCAGTTGATTGCCGATGGTGGGTTATACGCCAAGCTGTATGGGCATTTGCAGCAGTTGTAGCGAGCCGCCGATTCACTACGATAAAAAAACATGATCGCGACCGAATACAGCGGCCGCGATGTTCCCCCCAGGCAAAGCTTGTCGCTTGCCGGGACCGGGATCGCAACCTAGTCTAGCTGTAGCGATTTCGTCCGGAAGACGAGCAAGCAGTGCTAATACAAGGGACCTCATGAATCAAAAGCGGACTCTCGGAACGCCACGGCTGTTGGGCATCGTCTGGCCATTTATCGCCGTTGTGGTGTTTCAGGCCCTCTTGGGCGGTGTCAGCCTTTATGTACTGTCGGCTGTTCGCGGTTATGTCGCCGGTGAGAGCCTGTGGTCCAAGGGCCAGAAAGACGCCATCTACTACCTCAATCTCTACGCCGACAACGGCGACGAAGCGATTTTTCATAAATACCAGAACGCCATTTCCGTGCCTCAGGGTGGGCATGAATTGCGTGTGGCGCTGGATCATCGGCCGCCGAACATCGAGGCGGCACGTGTGGCGATCCTCAAGGGCGGCAACCATCCGGATGACATCACCAGTGTGATCTGGCTGTACCTGAATTTCCGGCACTTCAGTTACCACGAGAAAGCCATCGACCTTTGGATGGTGGGCGACGCGTATCTGGTGCAACTCGATGCCATTGCGCGGGAGATGCATCAGCGCATCACCACCAGACAGGCCACCGATGCCGATATCAAACGCTGGAAGGATCAGATTTTCGTCATCAACGAAAGTGTGACACCGGCGGCGAAGGCCTTCAGCGATGCCTTGGGCGAAGGCTCGCGGATGATCCTGCGACTGTTGCTGGTGATCAACCTTGCCACCGCCCTGGGCTTGATTGTATTGGCCTTGATGCGTACCCATAAACTGCTCAAACAGCGCCATGCCTTCGCCGATGCGCTGCAACTGGAGAAAGAGCGGGCGCAGATCACTCTGCAATCGATTGGCGACGGCGTGATCACCACGGATGTTTCCGGTGCGATTGCCTACATGAATCCGGCGGCCGAGGCATTGACCCACTGGAAGGCCGAGCAGGCGACAGGGTTGCCGCTGGCGGCGCTGTTCAACCTGCTGGATGAAAATGCACAGACCGACGGTTTCACCCTGATCGAGCATATTCTGAGCGGCCAACTCAGTGGCGGCAGTGAGCACTCCAAGTTGATTCAACGCCTGGACGGCAGCACGGTGTCGGTCACGCTGGTGGGGGCGCCGATCCGCAATGCCGGCAAAGTCAGCGGAACGGTGCTGGTGCTGCATGACATGACCCAGGAGCGGCAATACATCGCCAATCTGTCGTGGCAGGCGACCCACGACGCCTTGACCGGGCTTGCCAACCGCCGCGAATTCGAATATCGCCTGGAACAGGCGCTGCACAACCTGACCCGCCATTCGGGTCGCCATGCCCTGATGTTCCTCGATCTGGATCAGTTCAAGCTGGTCAACGATACCTGCGGTCACGCGGCGGGCGACGAACTGTTGCGGCATATCTGTGCCTTGTTGCAATCCGGGTTGCGCGAAGGCGATACCCTGGCGCGCCTTGGCGGCGACGAGTTCGGTATCCTGCTGGAAAACTGCGCACTGGAAGCGGCGGAGAAAATTGCCGAGAGCCTGCGTCAGACGGTGCAGAATCTGCATTTTGTCTGGAAGGGCCGGCCTTTCGTGACCACTGTCAGTATCGGGCTGGTCCATGTTGCGCAGAATCCGACGACGCTCGAAGCCTCGCTGCGTGCTGCCGACATGGCGTGCTACATGGCCAAGGAAAAGGGCCGGAACCGGGTCCAGGTCTATCATCCGGATGACTCGGAATTGTCCCTGCGCTTCGGTGAAATGGCCTGGGTGCAGCGTTTGCACATGGCGCTGGAGGAGGACCGCTTCTGCCTGTACGCCCAGGAAATTGCCCCCTTGGGTCATGTCGAACGGGGCGGCGGGCACATTGAGATTCTGCTGCGATTGCATGACGAAGCCGGGCGGATGATCTTGCCCGACAGCTTCATTCCGGCAGCTGAACGCTATGGCCTGATGAGTTCGCTGGATCGTTGGGTTGTGCAGAATGTGTTCAAGATCATTGCCCAATGCCGGGCCGAGCCACACCGTGGGCCGCTGGCCATGTGTGCGATCAATCTGTCAGGCACGACGATCGGGGATGAGGCGTTCCTGGACTTCCTGCGCGAACAGTTTGTGACGTATTCGATTCCGCCTGAAATGATTTGTTTTGAAATTACTGAAACCAGTGCTATTTCAAATCTTGGCAGCGCCATTCGATTCATTAATGAACTCAAAGGCTTAGGATGCTATTTTTCACTGGATGATTTTTGTGCCGGAATGTCCTCATTCGCGTACCTGAAACATTTGCCTGTAGACTTCCTGAAGATCGATGGGAGTTTCGTAAAGGATATGCTGGACGACCCGATCAACCGCGCCATGGTCGAAGTGATCAATCACATCGGTCATGTCATGGGTAAGCGCACGATTGCCGAGTTTGTCGAAACGCCCCAGATCGAGCAGGCATTGCTGGAGATTGGGGTGGATTACGCTCAAGGGTATGTGATTGAACGCCCGCATTTGTTTACCTTTGATAGCCTGCTAAGTCGTCCCGCCAGGCCTCAGCCGCTGTTGTTCAAGGCCCCTGGCACGTTCCGTTGAAACTCCTGCCGGTCTTACAATCACAATCAAAAGGAGCTCGACAGTGATCGACACATTCAACCGAACCGGACCGCTCATGGAAGCTGCAAGTTACCCTGCCTGGGCTCAACGCCTGATCCAGGATTGCAGCGAGAGCAAGCGCCGGGTTGTCGAACACGAACTGTACCAACGCATGCGAGACAACAAACTCAGTGCAAAGACCATGCGCCAATACCTGATCGGTGGCTGGCCGGTGGTCGAACAGTTCGCGTTGTATATGGCACAAAACCTCACCAAGACACGCTTTGCCCGTCATCCCGGCGAAGACATGGCCCGTCGCTGGCTGATGCGTAATATCCGCGTCGAATTGAACCACGCCGATTACTGGGTGCACTGGAGCCGCGCGCACGGTGTCAGCCTGGAAGACCTTCAGGCGCAGCAGGTTGCACCGGAGCTTCATGCCTTGAGTCATTGGTGCTGGCATACCAGTTCAGCCGACTCGCTGATCGTTGCGATTGCCGCCACCAACTACGCCATCGAAGGGGCGACCGGGGAATGGTCGGCGGTAGTCTGTTCCAACGGCATCTACGCCACCTCGTTCCCCGAGGAGGATCGCAAGCGGGCGATGAAGTGGCTGAAGATGCATGCCCAGTACGACGATGCCCATCCTTGGGAAGCCCTGGAAATCATCTGCACATTGGCAGGCACCAACCCGAGCAAGTCCCTGCAGGTGGAGTTGCGCCAGGCTGTGTGCAAGAGCTACGACTACATGTACCTGTTTCTCGAACGTTGCATGCAGTTGGAGCACGCAGAAAGAGCGCCGGTCGCGCGTGAGCGGATGGCACTGGCTGAAGGCTGATTCAATCGCTGCTTGAAAAAACTGTGGGAGCGAGCCTGCTCGCGAATTCGGACTGTCAGTCAACATCATCGTTGAAGGTCAGATCCCATTCGCGAGCAGGCTCGCTCCCACATTGTCTTGTGTCGCGGCTAATGACTCAGCCCGCCATCTTCAGTCGGTTACGACCTTCGCGCTTGGCTACATACAATGCGCTGTCTGCCCGTCGCAACAGGCTTTCGGCAGACTCGCCGGGTAACAGTGTCGAACAGCCGAGGCTGACTGTCAGTACGATCATATGACTATCGGCCAGGTACTCTTGCGACTGCACTGCAAAACGCAGCCGCTCGCCGACCATGGCCGCCGCCTCACGGCTGGTGTTCGACAGCAGGATCAGGAACTCTTCACCGCCATAGCGAAACACCATGTCCACGTTGCGCAGCTGGTTTTTGATCGAGGCAGCGACCGCCTTGAGCACGTCATCGCCTGTGCTGTGGCCGTGGGTGTCATTGACCTGCTTGAAATGATCGATGTCCAGCATCAACACCGATAACGGTTGCAGATGGCGCCTGGATAGCTCGATTTCCCTTTGCAACGTCTGGTCCATGGCGATTCGGTTGCCGGTGCCCGTCAGCGGGTCGCGCAGTGCGCATTGGGTGGCGGTACGGTAAAGCAGCGCGTTGCGCATCGGGAAAAGCAGCGCGGCCAGCAGTGATTCGAGATTGCCCTGTTCCTGTTCGCTGAAACGCTGATTGCGGCGGAAAATCAGCTCACCCAGGTGTTCGCCTTCGTGGCTGAGGCTGTAACTGATGGAATGGTGGCCGCGTTGGCCGAACTCCAGACGCAAGTCACTGCTCTTGTGCAGGTAGCACAAAGCGTCCAGCGGCACCAATCGCTGAATCTCGCGATAGAACGTCCCAAGAATGCGTTGCGGTTCCAGACTGGTTTGCAGCTGCAGGCTCAGTTGCTGGCGCAATTGTGCAAGACTGACAGGCCTTGTCAGAGGAGGCGGCTGCTGACCAAAGCCCAGGCGCTGCAATTTGGCGCTATCGAAGTCAATTGCGTTGGTCTGGGAAGGTGGTTTCATAAGGTGTGCGCCCCTAAGCGGTAAGGCTGTCTTACAAGCAGGGTGAGAGCGGCTTAGGCTGCGCGTCGTACTGGTCCGTCAGTCCCGTAGGACATTTCGTACAAGTTTAATCTGCTTTGTAGGAGATAAGTAATCGCCGCACTCAAGCTTCGTCCCGTCTGCTTTCACGTTTCGTGTCTGAGCAAACTTGGAGCGAAAGTCGTGCCATTTGGTTCATCTGAGTAAAAGCTGTGTTAAATCAACGGATTGTTGTTTTTTTGTTGCCTGTGTAGCACAGCGTGTGACGTTTGTTTGACAGGTGCCTGGCTCGAGTCCGGGAGCCTTCGAGTGCCGCGACAGTAAGCTGGCGCGGCACTTAAAAGCGACGTACGGTCGCTACTGGGCGTTGAACGCCTGGCCGTTGATACCGGTGCTGTCCGGGCCCATCAGGTAAAGGTAGACCGGCATGATCTCCTCGGGCGTCGGGTTGTTCAGCGGATTTTCGCCCGGGTAAGCCTGGGCGCGCATGCTGGTGCGGGTAGCGCCCGGGTTGATGCTGTTGGAGCGTACCGGGGCCACGGTATCGACTTCGTCGGCCAGGGTTTGCATCAGGCCTTCAGTGGCGAATTTTGAGACGCCGTAAGCGCCCCAGTACGCACGTCCCTTGCGGCCGACGCTGCTGGACGTGAACACCACCGAAGCATCTTGCGACAGCTTGAGCAGCGGCAGCAGAGTGCTGGTGAGCATGAACATGGCATTGACGTTGACTTGCATGACCCGCATGAAGTTTTCGCCGGACAACTGCTCGATCGGCGTGCGCGGGCCGATGATCGAAGCATTGTGCAGCAGGCCGTCGAGATGCCCGAATTCGCTTTCGATCATCGCCGCTAGCTCATCGTATTGATGGGGCAGGGCGGTTTCGAGGTTGAAGGGGATGACTGCCGGTTGTGGATGGCCGGCGGCTTCGATTTCGTCGTAGACCTGGGTCAGATTAGCTTCGGTCTTGCCCAGCAGCAGCACGGTTGCGCCGTGGGCCGCGTAGGTTTTTGCCGCTGCGGCGCCAATACCACGTCCTGCACCGGTGACCAGAATGACCCGATCCTTGAGCAGTTCGGGGCGGGCGGAATAATCAAACATAAAAAAACCTCAACAAATCAGAAGACAGGCGCTGCCCTTGTAGGAGCGAGCTTGCTCCGGGCGGCGTTCCGACGATGGTCGTCAACGATTACGCGTAAAGCCTGACACCCAGCGGCGTTCTCAGGTTTTTCGCGAGCAAGCTCGCTCCTACAAAAAAGCGATTCGACTTAGCAGCTGCACAGCGCGCTATCGAGCACCTTGCGCAACTCCAGCGGATGATCGACCACCACATCTGCACCCCAATGCCGCGGGTTGTCATCCGGGTGGATATAGCCGAAGGTCACCGCAGCAGTCTTGGTGCCGGCATCGCGGCCCGATTCGATGTCGCGCAAGTCATCACCTACGAACAGCACGCTGGCCGGGTCCAGGTCGAGCATCTTGCAGGCCAGAATCAGCGGCTCGGGATCCGGTTTGCTGTTTTTCACGTGATCGGGGCAGATCAGCAGTGCCGATCGCTCGGCCAGCCCCAGCTGTTGCATGATCCGCTCGGCGAATCGCAGTGGCTTGTTGGTGACCACGCCCCAGACCAGGTTGGCTTTTTCGATGTCGGCGAGCAATTGAGCCATGCCGTCGAACAGCTTGCTATGAACGGCGCAACCCACGAGGTAGCGCTCCAGGAACTCCAGGCGCAACGCTTCGAACCCCGGCGATTCCGGGTCCATGGCGAAGGTCACTGCGACCATTGCGCGGGCGCCGCCGGAAATCTCGTCGCGGATATGCTTGTCGTTCATGGGTGGCAAGCCGCGGTCGGCACGCATCGCCTGGCAGATCGCAATGAAGTCCGGCGCGGTGTCGAGCAGGGTGCCGTCCATGTCGAAAAGAACTGCTCTGATTGGCATCGGCTTACTCCTCGCGCAGGGTCTGGATCATGTAGTTGACGTCCACGTCGGCCGCCAGTTTGTAGTGCTTGGTCAGCGGGTTGTAGGTCAGGCCGATGATGTCCTTGACGGTCAGGCCGGCCATGCGGCTCCAGGCGCCGAGTTCGGACGGGCGGATGAATTTCTTGAAGTCGTGGGTGCCGCGCGGCAGCAACTTCATGATGTATTCGGCGCCGACGATGGCGAACAGATACGCTTTCGGGTTGCGGTTGATGGTGGAGAAGAACACCTGGCCGCCGGGCTTGACCATGCGGAAGCAGGCGCGGATGACCGACGAAGGGTCCGGCACGTGCTCGAGCATTTCCAGGCAGGTGACCACGTCGAACTGCTCGGGCATTTCCTCGGCCAGGGCTTCGGCGGTGATCTGCCGGTATTCGACGTTGACGCCCGACTCCAGCTGATGCAACTGCGCGACCGCCAACGGCGCTTCACCCATGTCGATACCCATCACGGTCGCGCCGCGCTGAGCCATGGCTTCGCTGAGGATGCCGCCGCCGCAACCGACGTCGAGGGCCTTCTTGCCGGCCAGGTTGACGCGTTCGTCGATCCAGTTGACTCGCAGCGGGTTGATATCGTGCAGCGGTTTGAATTCGCTTTCGCGGTCCCACCAGCGATGGGCCAGGGCCTCGAATTTGGCGATTTCGGCGTAGTCGACGTTGCTCATGGTCTAGTCCTCTAAAACTTGAAAAATCCTGTTGCCCCGGGTTGTGCTCCAGGGGGCTTACGATTCGGTACGGCCGCTGATGCGCTGGCCCCAGGCCCTCGCGACAGTGCCAAGCTGTTGTTCATCCAGGCGTGTCAGGCGACGGTCGTCGAGTAGCTGCTTGCCGGCAACCCAAAGGTGTTTCACGCAGTCCCGCCCGGTGGCGTATATAAGCTGCGAAACCGGATCGTAGACCGGTTGCTGGGCCAGGCCGGAGAGGTCGAACGCGACCATGTCCGCGGCTTTGCCGATTTCCAGTGAGCCGGTTTCGGCCTCGATACCCAGTGCCCGGGCTCCGTTGAGGGTGGCCATGCGCAAGGCACGATGGGCGTCCAGCGCGGTAGCCGAGCCAGCGACAGCCTTGGCCAGCAAGGCCGCGGTGCGGGTTTCGCCGAGCAGGTCCAGGTCATTGTTGCTGGCTGCGCCATCGGTGCCGACCGCGACATTGACCCCAGCCTGCCACAAACGCTCGACCGGGCAGAACCCGCTGGCCAGCTTCAGGTTCGACTCCGGGCAATGAATCACACTGCTGTTGCTTTCTACCAGCAGTGCCAGGTCTTCCTCGCTGATCTGGGTCATGTGAACCGCCTGGAAGCGCGGCCCCAGCAAACCCAGGCGCGCCAGTCGGGCCAGTGGTCGTTCACCGCGCTGTTCGACTGATTGTTGTACTTCGAAGGCGGTTTCATGCACGTGCATGTGGATCGAAGCGTCCAGTTCCTCGGCGATCATCCGGATTTTTTCCAGGTTTTCGTCGCCTACGGTGTAGGGGGCATGGGGGCCGAAGGTGATTTTGATGCGTTCGTGGTGCTTGAAATCGCCAAACAGCTCAACGCCCTGACGGATGGCTTCGTCCGCCGTACCAGCGCCAGGAATCGGGAAATCGAGGATCGGAATCGCGATTTGTGCGCGAATGCCACTGTTGTGCACGCGCTCGCTGGCAATCTTCGGGAAGAAGTACATGTCAGAGAAACAGGTGATGCCGCCTTTGATTTGCTCGGCGATGGCAAGGTCGGTGCCGTCGCGCACGAAATCTTCATCGACCCATTTGGCCTCGGCGGGCCAGATATGGTTTTCCAGCCAGGTCATCAATGGCAGGTCATCGGCCAGGCCACGGAACAGTGTCATCGCCGCGTGCCCGTGGGCATTGATCAGACCGGGGCTGAGCAACATGTCGGGCAATTCACGGATTTCGGTTGCGTTAAGCTTCAGTGCGGCAGAACGTGGGCCGATAAACACGATGCGTCCATCACGGATGCCCACGCCATGTTCCTTGAGGACAACACCAGCGGGTTCGACGGGTACCAGCCAGGTCGGCAGCAATAACAGGTCGAGCGCAGCGGCAGTGTTCGGCATCGAAGGTGGGTTCCAGTGCTTTTGTATAGGATGGCGAAGTATACCCGAGCGTCTTCGCGGGGGGATCGCTATAATCGGCGGCTTTTGTTCATGAGTGCGGGGTGAGGGATGCGCGATCGACTGTTGGCTGCGGAAAAGGTAAAGGCCATCGATTGGCGTGATGGCGCTCTTCATCTGCTGGATCAGCGTATTTTGCCGTTCGAGGAAACCTGGATTGCCTACACCAGTGCTGCTGGCGTAGCCGAGGCCATTCGCTCGATGGTGGTGCGCGGTGCGCCGGCGATTGGTATCAGTGCGGCTTATGGCATCGTACTGGCGGCTCGTGCCCGGATTGCCGAAGGTGGCGACTGGTACGCTGCGCTGGAAGAAGATTTCATGCTGTTGGCCGATTCCCGTCCTACCGCCGTCAACCTGTTCTGGGCGCTGGGTCGCATGCACGACCGGCTCGATCGCCTGAAAGACAATGCCGATCCGCTGGCGGCGCTGGAGGCCGAGGCCATCGCCATTCATGAAAGTGATCGCGAAGCCAACCTGACCATGGCGCAACTGGGTGTGGACCTGATCCGCAAGCATCAGGGCAACGCCCAGGCGATCCTGACCCACTGCAACACCGGCGCGCTGGCCACGGGCGGCTTTGGCACCGCGCTGGGGGTGATTCGTGGCGCATTCATCGAGGGCATGGTCGAGCAGGTCTATGTCGACGAAACCCGCCCATGGTTGCAGGGCTCGCGGCTGACCGCGTGGGAACTGGCCAATGAAGGCATTCCCGTGACCCTCAATGTCGATTCCGCCGCTGCGCATATCATGAAGACCAAAGGCCCTACCTGGGTCATCGTCGGCGCTGACCGGATCACCGCCAATGGCGACGTGGCCAACAAGATCGGCACCTATCAACTGGCCGTCAACGCCATGCACCACGGCGTGCGCTTCATGGTGGTGGCGCCGAGTTCAACCATCGACATGAACCTGGCCAGCGGCGATGACATCCCGATTGAAGAGCGTGATGGTCGCGAGTTGCTGGAGGTTGGCGGCAAGCGCGTCGGGGCCGACGTCCATGCCTTTAACCCGGTGTTCGACGTGACGCCGGCGGACCTGATCGATGCGATCGTCACCGAAAAAGGCATCGTCGAGCGCCCGGATACCGCGAAAATGGCGCAGTTGATGTGCCGCAAGCGTCTGCATTAAATCATTCGGGGTGCACGAAATCCCTGTAGGAGCTGCCGAAGGCTGCGATCTTTTGATCTTCCCGGCATAAGTCGGTAACGGTCCCGAAAAGATCGCAGCCTTCGGCAGCTCCTACAGGTCGGTGTTTGCAAGTGAAAAATACCGTTGAATGCCGGTTGATCACACCTCTAAGCCCCTCTCGTCCCCTTCAAGCCTGTCACCGGTCAACTAACTACTCTCCATGCGCATCTGGGGGATAGGTGCGTGGCGGCTCTTGTGATAACATCCCGCGGTTTCCAGGGTTGCCCGAAGTGGCGGCCCGTACTGCGCAGATCCATGGCATAACTCGTTGATTTGTCGTAAGTCGGTGCATGGCACTCAGTCTGCATCGGCGAGCTTCGTTCGTCCCATATGGATGTGACGAAGTTTCACCAGAAAAAGGAATCAGGCTTCTCATGGGCGAACTGGCCAAAGAAATCCTCCCGGTCAATATCGAAGACGAGCTGAAGCAGTCCTACCTCGACTACGCGATGAGCGTAATTGTCGGGCGGGCACTGCCGGATGCGCGCGATGGCTTGAAGCCCGTGCACCGGCGCGTGCTGTTCGCAATGAGCGAGCTGGGCAACGACTTCAACAAGCCGTACAAGAAATCTGCCCGTGTTGTCGGTGACGTGATCGGTAAGTATCACCCGCACGGTGATACCGCGGTGTACGACACCATCGTTCGGATGGCGCAGCCATTCTCCCTGCGCTACCTGCTGGTAGACGGCCAGGGCAACTTCGGTTCGGTGGACGGCGACAACGCCGCGGCCATGCGATACACCGAAGTGCGCATGACCAAGCTGGCGCACGAGCTGCTGGCTGACCTGCATAAAGAAACCGTGGACTGGGTGCCGAACTACGACGGCACCGAAATGATCCCGGCGGTCATGCCGACCCGTATTCCCAACCTGTTGGTCAACGGCTCCAGCGGTATTGCCGTGGGCATGGCGACCAACATTCCGCCGCACAACCTCGGTGAAGTCATCGACGGTTGCCTGGCGCTCATCGACAACCCCGAGCTGACCGTCGATGAACTGATGCAATACATCCCTGGTCCGGACTTCCCGACCGCTGCGATCATCAACGGTCGCGCCGGTATCATCGAAGCCTACCGCACCGGTCGCGGCCGCATTTACATGCGCGCCCGCTCGATGATCGAAGACATCGACAAGGTCGGTGGTCGTCAGCAGATCGTCATCACCGAGCTCCCTTACCAGCTGAACAAGGCGCGTCTGATCGAGAAGATCGCCGAGCTGGTCAAAGAGAAGAAGCTTGAAGGCATCACCGAGCTGCGCGACGAGTCCGACAAGGACGGTATGCGCGTCGTGATCGAATTGCGTCGCGGTGAAGTACCTGAGGTGATCCTCAACAACCTCTACGCCCAGACCCAGCTGCAAGCGGTGTTCGGTATCAACATCGTCGCGCTGATCGACGGCCGTCCGCGGATCCTGAACCTCAAGGACCTGCTGGAAGCGTTCGTTCGTCACCGTCGCGAAGTGGTGACCCGTCGTACCGTGTTCGAACTGCGTAAAGCGCGCGAACGTGGCCACATTCTGGAAGGTCAAGCGGTTGCCCTGTCGAACATCGACCCGGTCATCGCCCTGATCAAGGCATCGCCAACGCCGTCGGAAGCCAAGGAAGCGCTGATCAGCACCCCTTGGGAATCCTCGGCGGTGGTGGCGATGGTGGAACGTGCCGGTGCCGATTCGTGCCGTCCGGAAAACCTTGATCCGCAATACGGTCTGCGCGACGGCAAGTACTTCCTGTCGCCAGAACAGGCGCAAGCCATTCTGGAATTGCGTCTGCACCGTCTGACCGGCCTGGAACACGAAAAACTGCTGGCCGAGTATCAAGAGATCCTCAACCAGATCGGCGAGCTGATCCGCATCCTCAACAGCGCCACGCGCCTGATGGAAGTGATCCGCGAAGAGCTGGAAGTGATTCGCGCCGAGTACGGCGACGTACGTCGTACTGAAATCCTCGACGCTCGTCTCGACCTGACCCTGGGTGACATGATCCCGGAAGAAGAACGCGTCGTGACGATTTCCCACGGTGGCTACGCCAAGACCCAGCCGCTGGCTGCGTACCAGGCCCAGCGTCGTGGCGGTAAAGGCAAGTCGGCAACCGGCGTCAAGGATGAGGACTACATCGCTCACCTGCTGGTTGCCAACAGTCACACTACGCTGCTGCTGTTCTCCAGCAAGGGCAAGGTGTACTGGCTGAAAACCTACGAAATACCTGAAGCGTCCCGTGCTGCCCGTGGTCGTCCGCTGGTCAACCTGCTGCCGCTGGACAGTGATGAATACATCACCACCATGCTGCCCGTCGAGGAATACACCGAAGGCCATTTCATCTTCATGGCGACTGCCAAAGGCACCGTGAAGAAGACCCCGCTGGAATCCTTCAGCCGTCAACGCAGCGTCGGCCTGATCGCGTTGGAACTGGATGAAGGCGACGTATTGATCTCCGCCGCCATCACCGATGGCGAGCGTGAAGTCATGCTGTTCTCCGACGGTGGCAAGGTCACTCGCTTCAAGGAAACCGACGTTCGCGCCATGGGCCGTACCGCTCGCGGTGTCCGCGGTATGCGTCTGCCGGAAGGCCAGAAGCTGATTTCCATGCTGATCCCGGAAGAAGGCAGCCAGATCCTCACCGCTTCGGCGCGTGGTTTCGGCAAGCGCACCGCGATCACCGAGTTCCCTGAGTACAAGCGTGGCGGTCAGGGCGTTATCGCCATGGTCAGCAACGAGCGTAACGGCCGTCTGGTCGGCGCGGTCCAGGTGCTTGATGGCGAAGAAATCATGCTGATTTCCGACCAGGGTACTTTGGTTCGTACCCGTGTCGACGAAGTCTCCAGCCTGGGTCGTAACACCCAGGGCGTGACCCTGATCAAACTGGCCAACGATGAAACGCTGGTCGGTCTGGAGCGGGTTCAGGAGCCGTCGGAAGTCGAGGGCGAAGAGCTGGAAGGTGAAGAGGGTGAAGGATTTGTCGGTGAAGTCGTGATCGACGACGTTGCCGAAGACCAGCAACTCGACGCCGCCGCTGACGAAGAACCACAGGAATAAGCGGGTAAGCAGGGGGCGGATGAAAATTCGCCCCCTTGTTGTTTGTCCCTTTGAATAATTTTGTCCCTTCTGTAGGAGCGAGCTCGCTCGCGATGGACGTTAACGATTACGCGGGAGGCCTGGCATCCCGCGGCGTTCTCAGGTTTTTCGCGAGCAAGCTCGCTCCTACAGGGTGTCGATTGATGTTGCGATTTATTGCGTGATACCACCAAATCAGAGCGAGATTGGATGTGAGCAAGAGAGCCTATAACTTCTGTGCCGGTCCCGCGGCGCTTCCCGAAGCTGTCCTGCAGCGCGCCCAGGGTGAACTCCTCGACTGGCACGGCAAGGGCTTGTCGGTCATGGAAATGAGCCATCGCAGTGATGAGTTCGTGTCCATTGCCACCAAGGCCGAGCAGGATCTGCGTGATCTGCTGAATATCCCCTCGAACTATAAAGTGCTGTTCCTGCAAGGTGGCGCCAGCCAGCAATTTGCTCAGATTCCTCTGAACCTGTTGCCGGAAAACGGCTCGGCCGACTATATCGACACCGGTATCTGGTCGCAGAAAGCCATCGAAGAAGCTTCGCGCTACGGCCACGTCAATGTTGCCGGCACCGCCAAGCCTTATGACTATTTCGCCATTCCCGGCCAGAACGAATGGAAGCTGTCGAAAGACGCGGCCTACGTTCACTACGCGCCGAACGAAACCATCGGCGGCCTGGAATTCCAATGGATTCCGGAAACCGGTGATGTACCGCTGGTCGCCGACATGTCTTCGGACATCCTGTCGCGTCCGGTGGATGTTTCACGTTTCGGCATGATCTACGCCGGCGCCCAGAAAAACATCGGTCCGAGCGGTATCGTCGTGAACATCGTTCGCGAAGACCTGCTGGGCCACGCCCGTTCCCTGTGCCCGACTATGCTCAACTACAAGGTCGCGGCCGATAACGGTTCGATGTACAACACCCCGCCGACCCTGGCCTGGTACCTGTCCGGCCTGGTGTTCGAGTGGCTGAAAGAGCAGGGCGGCGTCGAGGCCATCGGCAAGCTCAACGAAGTCAAGCAGCGCACGCTGTACAGCTTCATCGATGCCAGCGGCCTGTACAGCAACCCGATCAACAAATCGGACCGCTCGTGGATGAATGTGCCGTTCCGCCTGGCGGATGATCGTCTGGACAAGCCGTTCCTGGCGGGTGCCGATGAGCGTGGCCTGTTGAACCTCAAGGGGCACCGTTCCGTGGGTGGCATGCGCGCCTCCATCTATAACGCCGTCGACATCAACGCCGTCAATGCGCTGATTTCGTATATGGCAGAGTTCGAGAAGGAACACGGCTAATGTCTGAGCAAGAACTCAAGGCACTGCGCCTGCGCATTGATGCCCTGGACGAAAAGGTCCTGGAGCTGATCAGTGAGCGTGCGCGCTGCGCCCAGGAAGTCGCGCGAGTAAAGATGGCCTCGCTGGCCGAAGGCGAAGTGCCGGTGTTCTATCGTCCTGAGCGCGAAGCTCAGGTGCTCAAGCGTGTCATGGAGCGTAACCAGGGGCCGCTGGGCAACGAAGAGATGGCGCGGTTGTTCCGTGAAATCATGTCTTCGTGCCTGGCGCTCGAGCAGCCGCTGAAAGTGGCTTACCTCGGGCCTGAAGGCACCTTCACCCAGGCTGCGGCCATTAAGCACTTTGGTCACGCAGTGATCAGCAAGCCGATGGCGGCGATCGACGAAGTGTTCCGTGAAGTGGCGGCCGGTGCGGTGAATTTTGGCGTGGTCCCGGTGGAGAACTCCACCGAAGGCGCGGTCAATCACACCCTCGACAGCTTCCTTGAACACGACATGGTGATCTGCGGCGAAGTCGAACTGCGTATCCACCATCACCTGTTGGTCGGTGAAAACACCAAGACCGACAGCATTAGTCGTATCTACTCCCACGCCCAGTCACTGGCCCAGTGCCGCAAGTGGCTGGACGCCCACTACCCGAATGTCGAGCGCGTGGCGGTGTCGAGCAACGCCGAAGCGGCCAAACGGGTCAAGGGTGAGTGGAACTCGGCGGCGATTGCTGGTGACATGGCGGCCGATTTGTACGGGCTGACCCGTTTGGCCGATAAGATCGAGGATCGCCCGGACAACTCCACGCGCTTCCTGATGATCGGTAATCAGGAAGTGCCACCGACTGGCGACGACAAGACCTCGATCATCGTTTCCATGAGCAACAAGCCGGGTGCGCTGCACGAGTTGCTGGTGCCGTTCCACGACAATGGCATCGACCTGACGCGAATCGAGACTCGTCCGTCGCGCAGCGGCAAGTGGACCTACGTGTTCTTCATCGACTTCGTCGGCCACCACCGCGACCCGCTGGTCAAAAGTGTGCTGGAAAAGATCAGTCAGGAAGCAGTGGCACTCAAAGTGCTGGGTTCCTACCCGAAAGCAGTTCTCTAAGGGGCGGTAGCAAATGAGTGGCAATTTCCTCGCTCTGGCGCAGCCGGGCGTGCAACAACTTTCGCCTTACGTTCCGGGCAAGCCCGTGGACGAACTGGCTCGCGAGCTCAATCTCGATCCCGCCAGCATCGTCAAACTGGCGAGCAACGAAAACCCGCTGGGCGCCGGACCAAAGGCGCTGGCGGCCATCCGCGATGCGCTGGTCGAGCTGACCCGCTATCCGGACGGCAACGGTTTTGCGCTCAAGACCCTGCTGGCCGAGCAGTGCCGTGTCGAGCTGAGTCAAGTGACGCTGGGTAATGGCTCCAACGACATTCTTGAGCTGGTGGCGCGCGCCTATCTGGCGCCGGGCCTGAATGCCGTATTCAGCGAGCATGCGTTCGCTGTCTACCCGATTGCCACTCAGGCGGTCGGCGCGCAGGCCAAGGTGATTCCGGCCAAGGATTGGGGACATGACCTGCCCGCCATGCTGGCGGCGATCGATGCCAATACCCGCGTGGTCTTCATCGCCAACCCGAACAACCCGACCGGGACCTGGTTCGACGCCGAGGCGCTGGACGAATTCCTGCAGGATGTTCCGGAGCACGTGCTGGTGGTGCTGGACGAGGCCTACATCGAGTACGCCGAAGGCAGCGACTTGCCGGATGGCCTGGACTTCCTGGCGGCTTATCCGAACCTGCTGGTTTCCCGCACCTTCTCCAAGGCCTATGGCCTGGCGGCGCTGCGCGTGGGTTATGGCTTGTCCACGGCGGTGGTCGCGGACGTGCTGAACCGCGTACGCCAGCCGTTCAACGTCAACAGTCTGGCTCTGGCCGCGGCCTGTGCGGCGTTGAAGGACGAAGAGTATCTGGCGCAAAGCCGTCATTTGAATGAAGCCGGCATGCTGCAACTGGAGACGGGTTTTCGTGAATTGGGATTGAGCTGGATTGCGTCCAGGGGCAACTTCATTTGCGTGGACCTGGGTCAGGTTGCAGCGCCAGTGTTCCAGGGCTTGCTTCGTGAAGGCGTGATCGTGCGTCCGGTAGCGAATTACGGCATGCCGAATCACCTGCGCATCACCATTGGTCTGCCGGCGGAGAACAGCCGCTTCCTCGAGGCGCTGACCAAGGTTCTGGCTCGTGGTTGATGTCACTGCGCTGCAATCTGCTGAACCTATGATCGGTCGCCTGGTGGTGGTCGGTCTTGGGTTGATCGGCGGTTCGTTTGCCAAGGGCTTGCGTGAGAGCGGCATATGCCGCGAAGTGGTCGGGGTCGATCTCGATCCGCAATCGCGCAAACTCGCGGTCGAATTGGGTGTGGTGGATCGCTGCGAGGAAGACCTGGGCGTTGCTTGTCAGGGTGCTGATGTGATTCAGCTGGCAGTGCCGATTCTGGCCATGGAAAAAGTGCTCGCGCGTTTGGCGAGCATGGATCTGGGGCAAGCGATCCTGACCGATGTCGGCAGCGCCAAAGGCAATGTGGTGCGTGCGGCAACCGAGGCGTTCGGCGGCATGCCGGTGCGGTTCGTGCCGGGCCATCCGATTGCCGGTTCCGAGCAGAGCGGAGTGGAAGCCTCCAACGCCGAGCTGTTTCGTCGCCACAAAGTGATCCTCACGCCGCTGGATCAGACCGATCCGGCAGCCCTGGCGGTAGTCGACCGTTTGTGGCGCGAATTGGGCGCCGACGTCGAGCACATGCAGGTCGAACGTCACGACGAAGTCTTGGCGGCGACCAGTCATCTGCCGCATTTGCTGGCGTTCGGCTTGGTCGATTCGTTGGCCAAGCGCAATGAAAATCTTGAGATCTTCCGTTACGCTGCGGGCGGTTTCCGCGATTTCACGAGAATCGCCGGAAGCGACCCGGTCATGTGGCACGACATCTTCCTCGCCAACCGCGAAGCTGTCCTGCGCACACTCGATACATTTCGCAGCGATCTCGACGCCTTGCGCGACGCGGTCGATGCAGGGGATGGGCACCAATTGTTGGGCGTATTCACTCGCGCCCGGGTTGCCCGCGAGCATTTCAGTAAAATCCTGGCCCGCAGGGCCTATGTGGACGCTATGAATTCCAACGATCTGATTTTCCTGGCTCAACCTGGTGGCCGCTTGTCCGGTCGGATTCGCGTACCAGGTGACAAATCGATTTCCCACCGTTCGATCATGCTCGGTTCCCTGGCTGAAGGCGTCACCGAAGTCGAAGGTTTCCTCGAGGGCGAAGATGCCCTGGCGACCTTGCAGGCATTCCGTGACATGGGCGTCGTCATCGAAGGCCCGCACCACGGTCGCGTGACCATTCACGGTGTCGGCCTGCATGGCCTGAAGCCGGCACCGGGCCCGATCTATCTGGGCAACTCCGGTACTTCGATGCGTCTGCTGTCCGGCCTGCTGGCCGCGCAGAACTTCGACAGCACCCTGACCGGCGACGCTTCGCTGTCCAAGCGCCCGATGAATCGCGTGGCCAATCCACTGCGTGAAATGGGCGCCGTGATCGAAACCGCCGCCGAAGGTCGTCCACCGATGACCATTCGTGGGGGCAACAAGCTCAAGGGCCTGACCTACACCATGCCGATGGCCAGTGCCCAGGTTAAGTCCTGCCTGCTGCTGGCCGGCCTGTATGCCGAAGGCAAGACCACGGTTACCGAGCCTGCTCCGACCCGCGACCATACCGAGCGCATGCTGCGTGGCTTCGGCTATCCGGTAACGGTCAACGGTGCGACCGCATCGGTCGATTCCGGCAACAAGCTGACCGCGACCCACATTGAAGTCCCGGGTGATATTTCGTCCTCGGCATTTTTCCTGGTGGCGGCATCGATCGCCGAAGGTTCGGAACTGGTGCTCGAACACGTCGGCATCAACCCGACCCGTACCGGTGTGATCGACATCCTGCGCCTGATGGGCGCCGACATCACCCTGGAAAACCAGCGTGAAGTGGGCGGCGAACCGGTAGCTGATTTGCGCGTACGTGCAGCTAAACTCAAGGGTATCGAGATTCCCGAGGCGCTGGTTCCGCTGGCGATCGACGAGTTCCCGGTGCTGTTCGTCGCCGCCGCATGCGCTGAAGGGCGCACCGTGTTGCGTGGCGCCGAAGAGCTGCGGGTCAAGGAGTCGGATCGTATCCAGGTCATGGCCGATGGCTTGCTGGCATTGGGCGTCAAGTGCGAGCCAACCCCGGATGGCATCATCATCGACGGCGGCCAGATCGGCGGCGGTGAAGTGCACGGCCATGGTGATCATCGTATTGCCATGGCGTTCAGCGTTGCTTCGCTACGCGCCAGTGCTCCGATCCGCATTCATGATTGCGCCAACGTCGCGACGTCGTTCCCGAATTTCCTGGCGCTGTGCGCACAGGTCGGTATTCGCGTGGCACAAGAGGCACAGTCGTGATCAGCATTGCACCGGTCATCACCATCGATGGACCAAGCGGTTCGGGCAAGGGCACGGTAGCCGGGATTCTGGCCAAGCGCCTGGGCTGGAACCTGCTGGACTCCGGTGCGTTGTACCGATTGCTGGCCTTCGCCGCGCATAACCATGGTGTCGACCTGACCAATGAAGAGCTGTTGAAGAAACTCGCCGCTCATCTGGATGTGCAGTTCATCGCGGCGACGGACGGTCAGTTGCAACGCATCATTCTGGAAGGTGATGAAGTCAGCGATGTCATTCGCACCGAAAGCGTCGGTTCCGGCGCGTCCCAGGTCGCTGCGCTGCCTGCTGTACGCGAGGCGCTGCTGCAGCGCCAGCGAGCTTTTCAGGAAGCGCCGGGTCTTGTGGCGGATGGTCGCGACATGGGCACCGTGGTTTTTCCCGACGCGCCGCTGAAGATTTTTCTGACCGCCAGCGCCGAGGAGCGGGCACGCCGTCGATATTTGCAGTTGAAGGGCAAAGTCGAGGGTGTTAGTCTGTCGAGTCTGCTAGATGAGATACGTGCACGCGATGAGCGTGACACCCAGCGAGCGGTAGCCCCGCTCAAACCGGCGGCTGACGCCATACAGCTGGATTCCACGGAATTATCCATCGACCAGGTGCTGGAACGCATCATGAGCGAGATCGCCATTCGCGATATCGCCGGGTGACCAAGAAGGCCGCAGGGGACCAGTCATAGTCCTGCGGTGGCTTCTTTTAAATGAAACTAACCCACACCGTCTGGGGTGTGGAGATGGGCGTATTCTTCGCCCTCATCAACAGGAATTAAAATGAGCGAAAGCTTTGCGGAACTCTTTGAAGAAAGCCTAAAAACCCTGAACCTTCAGGCAGGCTCCATCATCACCGGTGTTATCGTTGATATCGATTACCAGGCTCGCTGGGTAACCGTTCACGCTGGCCTGAAGTCTGAAGCACTCATCCCGCTTGAGCAGTTCTACAACGACGCTGGCGAACTGAACATCAACGTCGGTGACGAAGTTCACGTTGCTCTGGACTCGGTTGAAGACGGCTTTGGTGAAACCAAGCTGTCCCGTGAAAAAGCCAAGCGCGCTGAATGCTGGATTGTTCTGGAAGCAGCCTTCGCAGCCGAAGAAGTGGTCAAGGGCGTTATCAACGGTAAGGTTAAAGGCGGCTTCACTGTCGACGTTAACGGCATCCGTGCGTTCCTGCCAGGTTCTCTGGTTGACGTCCGTCCAGTGCGTGACACCACGCACCTGGAAGGCAAAGAGCTGGAATTCAAGGTCATCAAGCTGGACCAGAAGCGCAACAACGTTGTCGTTTCCCGTCGCAGTGTCCTGGAAGCCGAGAACTCCGCCGAGCGCGAAGCTCTGCTGGAATCCCTGCAGGAAGGCCAACAAGTCAAAGGTATCGTCAAGAACCTCACCGATTACGGCGCATTCGTCGATCTGGGTGGCGTCGATGGCCTGCTGCACATTACCGACATGGCTTGGAAGCGTATCAAGCATCCTTCCGAAATCGTCAACGTTGGCGACGAGATCGATGTCAAGGTTCTGAAGTACGATCGCGAGCGCAATCGTGTTTCCCTGGGCCTGAAGCAGCTGGGCGAAGATCCATGGGTTGCTATCAAAGCCCGTTACCCGGAAAGCACTCGCGTTACCGCGCGTGTAACCAACCTGACCGACTACGGCTGCTTCGCTGAGCTGGAAGAAGGCGTTGAAGGTCTGGTGCACGTTTCTGAAATGGACTGGACCAACAAGAACATCCACCCTTCGAAAGTCGTACAAGTCGGCGACGAAGTGGAAGTTATGGTTCTGGACATCGACGAAGAGCGTCGTCGTATCTCCCTCGGCATCAAGCAGTGCAAATCCAACCCATGGGAAGATTTCTCTGGCCAGTTCAACAAGGGCGATAAAATCTCCGGCACCATCAAGTCGATCACCGATTTCGGTATCTTCATTGGTCTGGACGGTGGCATCGACGGTCTGGTTCACCTGTCCGACATCTCCTGGAGCGAAGTGGGCGAAGAAGCCGTTCGCCGCTTCAAGAAGGGCGACGAGCTGGACACCGTTATCCTGTCGGTTGACCCAGAGCGCGAGCGCATCTCCCTGGGTATCAAGCAACTGGAAAGCGATCCGTTCTCCGAGTACGTTCAAGAGAACGACAAAGGCGCCATCGTTAAAGGCATCGTGAAGGAAGTTGACGCTAAAGGCGCCATCATCACTCTGGCCGACGATATCGAAGCGACTCTGAAAGCCTCCGAAATCAGCCGTGACCGCGTTGAAGACGCGCGCAACGTTCTGAAAGAAGGCGAAGAAGTAGAAGCCAAGATCATCAGCGTTGACCGTAAGAGCCGTGTAATTCAGCTCTCGATCAAGTCGAAAGACGTTGAAGACGAGAAAGAAGCAATTCAGAGCCTGCGCGACAAGCCAGTAGCTACTGATGCTCCTGTGGCCACCACTCTGGGTGACCTGCTGCGTGCACAAATGGAAAAACAGAACTAAGTTCTGACTTTCTGTAAAAAAGGGCGACTTCGGTCGCCCTTTTTTGTGCCTGGAGTTTGGTGAATTTCGCTCGGCTGTAGCTACTCGAGTCGTGAACCAAAGGTGCTGAAAAAATGTCTGATTGTTTAGTCGGATCAAGCACTTATTTGCAGCTAGTCTTTAGCCTGAGACTAATGATCGCCCGGTGGGCGTTCTGGCAAAAGGACGTGAATGAACAAGCTAATTGTCGCAGTAGCAGTGCTGGCGCTAGCGGGTTGTACCACCAGTGCCAAAACTCACGTGGTGCGCGGGGTCAGCGGCATAGAGGTCGATTGTTCGGGGCTCGGTTCGAGATGGGAGAGGTGTTACAAACGCGCGGCCAAGGAGTGCAGAGGGGCAGGCTACAAAGTCGTCGCGAGATCTGATGATGTCAAGGAAGAGGAAGAAAGCTTCCTCTTTGGATTCAACCCCGCAGGTTTCCTGACGCGCACTATGTTGGTGATTTGCCGATGAGCTGGTAACCGTTCAGAGGTCTTGCGTCTTTCAGGAATCAAGCATTTTGGGGTTGGGGAATGTATGGCAAAACTCGGGCTGTTCAAAATCATGCCGGCGTACTAGAACCTCTAAAGCGCTGATCTAGGTGCTTGAAAAAGAAGGGAAAAATATGACGAAGTCGGAGTTGATCGAGCGAATTGTCACCCATCAAGGGCTACTCTCATCCAAGGATGTGGAGCTGGCCATCAAGACCATGCTTGAGCAAATGTCCCAATGTCTGGCTACCGGGGATCGTATCGAAATCCGGGGGTTTGGCAGCTTCTCTCTGCACTATCGCGCACCACGGGTAGGCCGTAATCCGAAAACCGGGCAGTCTGTCAGTCTTGACGGAAAATTCACTCCGCATTTCAAGCCAGGGAAAGAGCTTAGAGATCGGGTGAATGAGGATGAGGAAGGTTGCCGTGATGATTAGTTGGCGAGACAGCAGTCGTTTCAAGCGATTCGTGATCACAGGGATTGTGTTGTTTGTATCAATTCCATGCCTGCTCTTCGTGCTGGAAAATCAGCAGTTTGTTGCTGTCTCCTTTTCAGGTTTTTCTTCACCGCAGCTTCAGTTGTCGATTTTTGGCGTTGTTTCATTCCTGGTCGGAATGATTGTGTGGGGAGGCAGTGTTGTGTCTGCTTGTACCTTGAGGGTCGGGACTAGGGGATGGTAAGTTGAGCATTGATTTTATTGAAAATTTTTCTGGTGTTCAGCCGGTGCAATGATGCGGTATCCTGCGCGCGTTCGTTGAGACGGGAATTCATTGTTGTTTTGGCTTTAGTTGTCGAGGTTTTCTGGCGCAAATGTAGTCGCAATGGCAACCTACAGGCAATGTGGTGCTGGGTATTGACGGTCAAGATCAGGGCGGCGTCTCTTGGGGGTCGATGGACGATTACATCGAAGAAATGCACCGATGGGATGTTTCTCAGTACTTGCCGGATGATCTGCTGGTAAGGGTCGACCGTGGTGCCATGAGCGCGAGCCTCGAAACCCGGGCACCCTTGCTCGATCATCGAGTCGCGTAACCGGCGTTTTTTTGTCTTCAGAGCAGTTGATCAAAAATGGCGGCGGGAAATGGCTGCTTCGCGAACTGCTTAAGAGATATGTACCTACCTCGTTCTTCGATAGACCCAAGGCGGGCTTCTCTATTCTACTGGCGCAACGGTGCGTGGACTATTGAGAGAGGTGGGTAGAGGGCTTGCTAGCTGAGGAGCGAATCAGGAGAGAGGGGTATTTCGATTGTCAGAAAACTCGCCCAGCGTGGTTCCAGCATCAAAACGGAACGTACGATCGTAGTCTTCATTTGTGGAATATTCTTATGTTCCAATCCTAGCTTGATAAAAATAGTCGCTAATTCAGATTGAGCAAAAGGTTTTCCATGAAGATAGTTTTCAGTGCGCTCTCTGCCCATCTAGGTGGAGGTCAGACATATCTGATTAACCTTTTTCAGTTCCTACCCTTCGGCAAGGATCTTGAGATTCGCGTGTTCGCCCCTTCATCACTCAAGCTGCGGGATCACCCAAGGATCCGTCGAGACGAACCTGCCTGGCCGACAAAAAATTCGATTGTCAGAGCCTTGTGGGAAAAGTGGGTGCTGCCCGGTATCTTGAAGGCTGAAAAGGCTGACGTACCATTTTGTCCCGGGGGAGTAGTGGGCACTCGCGCACCGGCAGCTTGCAAGGTAGCGAAGATGTTTTGGAGCATGAATCCACTTGATTTGCGCGTACAAAAAAGTTTATCGCTGGGGTTGCAACAACTCAGAAACTGGTTGTTGAACCGCATTATGCTCAAGAGCATATCTGAAGCTGATCTGGCGATATTTATTTCAAACTATGCACGAAGTATCATCGAGTCGCTGACCAAAGCTAAAGAACTCGTTACTATCCATCATGGAATTGGCTCTGTGTTTTGGGCGCTCGGTAAAAGTGCTGTTTGTCCGGACTTCTTGCCCGGGAAAAAGTGCATTTCATATGTGTTGAGATCTGACGATTACAAACACCATTTTAAAGTGGTCAGTGCTTGTGGGGAGCTATCCAGGGAACTTTGCGAAAGGTTTTCGCTGATTCTTGTCGGGGAAACAAATCTGCCGGAAGCGGAGCGTGTAAAGGCTCTGATTGCAACGCTAGGCCTGGAAGATCGGGCCCTGCTACTGGGCGCTACTCCTTGTCAGGGGCTTCTCCTGCTGTATCACCACGCTCATCTGAATCTCTTTGCCTCGTCGTGCGACAACTGCCCAAACATCCTTCTTGATGTGCTCGCTTCAGGTCGGCCGATGATTTGTTCTAATGTTATGCCTATGCCGGAATTTGGATCGGACGCAGCAGTTTGTTTTTCGCCGTTTGATTCCCAAGACATAGGTCAGGTACTGACAGAGGTTTTAACTAATCCCAAACTTTTGAAAAAGCTGGCCGTTGCGACGGTCGCGCAAAGTGATAAGTTTGAATGGGAAGATACCTCAAGAAAAAAGTGCTCCGAACTGCTGGCGTTGGCTAAGTTACACAAAGTGGGTGTTTGATAAATGAGAGTTCTCGTGGTATCGCAGTATTTCTGGCCGGAATCTTTTATTATCAACGACCTGGTCAAGAGCTTATCTGCCCAGGGGCACGTCGTAAAAGTTCTTACCGGCAAGCCGAATTATCCGGATGGTGCTGTGTTCGACGGCTACCAAGCTTGCGGATATCAGGAAGAAAGTTACGAAACGACAGTTAGAGTATGCCGTGCACCGCTTAGACCTCGCGGCTCTTCGGGCGCAAAAAACCTGATACTGAACTATTTGTCCTATATCGTAAATGGACTGAGATTTTACCCGAACGCTGTAAAGGGTGAGAGTTATGACGCAATCTTTGTGTTTGCACCTTCCCCGATTACGTCAGTCATTCCTGCCATCTATTTGAAATGGAAACTCAAGAGTCATCTGGCAGTATGGGTCCAGGATCTCTGGCCAGAGAGCTTGAGTGCGACGGGATTTATCCGGAATAAATCGCTCTTGCGCGTGGTAGGGTGGGGAGTCAGAGGCATTTACGCCTGCGTTGACACTTTACTCGTCCAGTCGAGGGCATTCCGGGAGCCGGTTGCTCGCTATGCTGATCCTGGTAAGGTCGTATATTACCCAAATTGCTATCAGGATACTCCGTCAGGCTCGGAAGAGACTCTGATTCCTGCATCGCTGCTTGCGGAGCTCGAAAACCATTTCTGTCTCGTTTTTGCTGGCAATCTGGGGACCGCACAATCGGTCGAAACCTTGGTTGAGGTAGCAGACAGGCTTCGCCATCTATCCAAACTCCGAATTGTGCTGGTCGGCAGCGGTAGCATGCTGAGCTGGATCGAAAGCCAGAAAAAATCCCGATCATTGGACAACCTTGTCCTCGCCGGTCGGTTTCCGGTAAGTGAAATGCCACATTTTTTCAGTCGTGCCACTGGATTGTTGGTGACGTTGAAGCAAGATGAGGCGTTCTCCTATACCATTCCCAGTAAAGTCCAGGCTTACCTGGCAGCGGGAAGGCCGATTGTCGCCGCGCTGGATGGTGAAGGGGCTCGGATCATTCAAGAGGCCAATGCAGGCCTGACGAGCCCGGCGCAAGATGCCGAAGGCATGGCCAGGTGCATTGAGCAACTTTTCCACATGAGTTCGGATGAACGGGAATCATTGGGGCAGTCGGGCAGGGCGTACTACCTCGAGCATTTCGAAATGGAGCGTCAAAGCCAGCGTCTCGTCGAAATCCTCTGTACCAGGATCAATGAATTGAAAGGTAGCTCAAAATGAAAGTTCTAGTGTTAGGGGTCACCGGGATGCTGGGTAGCACGGTGTTCAGGCAATTCCATGGAAACCCACGTTTTGAGGTGTGGGGCACTTTACGTAACCCGGGTGGCGCAAAATACTTTTCAGACGAAACTCGCGGTTCGTTAATCAGCAATGTTGACGTGCTGGACCAGGACTCGCTGGTTTCGGTGCTGGCAAAGGTCAAGCCTGATGTCGTCATCAACTGCGTCGGCTTGATCAAGCAACTGGCCGATGCCAAGGATCCCCTTTCAGCGCTTCCCATCAATGCCATGTTGCCGCATCGCATTGCCAAGTTGTGCGAACTGTCTGGCGCTCGCTTGATTCACATCAGTACCGACTGCGTGTTTTCCGGGCGTAAAGGGCTTTACACTGAAGAGGATATCTCCGATGCGGAGGATCTCTACGGCAAGTCCAAGTACATTGGCGAGCTTCATGCCCAGCCGAATGCAGTCACCCTCCGGACTTCAATCATCGGTCACGAACTCGGAAGCCAATACTCGCTGGTGGATTGGTTTCTATCCCAGAACGGGGTCGTCAAGGGCTACGAAAAGGCCATTTTTTCGGGGCTTCCTACCGTGGAGCTGGCGCGTGTCATTCGAGATTATGTGATCCCGAACCCGGAGCTTAAGGGCCTTTATCATGTATCGGTGGCACCCATTGATAAATTGTCTCTGCTGAAATTGGTGGCAGAAGTTTATGAGAAGGAAATCGATATCGTCGCTGACAGTGATCTTTCTATCAATCGTTCGCTGGACTCATCAAAATTCCAATCCGCGACCGGTTATGCTCCACCTTCATGGTTGGAATTGGTCAAATCAATGCGCGCATCGCGTTGATCATTAAATACAATCAAGTTTTGGACGGTAGTTATGTTTGATAATAAAATTTTGATGATCACGGGCGGCACAGGGTCATTTGGTCATACAGTGTTGAAGCGTTTTCTTGATACTGACGTAAAAGAAATTCGCGTATTCAGCCGCGATGAAAAAAAACAGGAAGATATGCGCATTGCCCTGTCGAACGACAAGGTGAAGTTCTATATCGGTGATGTTCGCGATCGCGATAGCCTTGATCAGGCGATGGTCGGCGTGGATTACATTTTTCACGCGGCCGCATTGAAGCAGGTGCCTTCCTGTGAGTTCTACCCTATGGAAGCCGTGCGTACTAACATTATCGGTACCGAAAACGTTCTGAATTCGGCGATTGCTTCGGGTGTTAAGCGCGTTGTCGTGCTAAGTACCGACAAGGCTGTTTATCCAATCAATGCCATGGGTATTTCCAAGGCCATGGCTGAAAAACTGATGGTGGCCAGGTCGCGTATGATTCCGGCATCGGGACCTGTGATCTGCGCGACTCGTTACGGCAATGTCATGGCCTCACGCGGGTCAGTGATCCCGTTGTTTATCAACCAATTGCAAAATGAAGAGCCGCTGACCGTCACCGATCCGAACATGACCCGCTTTCTGATGTCGCTGGAGGACTCTGTCGACCTGGTGCTGCACGCTTTCGAGCATGCCGAGCAAGGCGATATTTTCGTCCAGAAAGCACCTGCCTCAACAGTCGCGGACCTGGCGCAAGCGCTCAAGGAGCTGTTCTCTCGTGACAATACTGTCAAGGTCATTGGCACCCGTCATGGCGAAAAACTCTATGAGTCGCTGATTTCCCGTGAAGAAATGGCCAAAGCCGAAGACATGGGGCGTTACTATCGAATCCCGGCTGACAATCGCGACCTGAACTACAAGAAGTTCTTTGTTGAGGGTGAGCAGGAGATTTCCGATCTTGAAGATTACACCTCGCATAATACGGAACGTCTCGATGTTGAAGGCGTGAAGAAAGTTCTTTTGAATCTGGAATACATTCAGGAGAAACTTGATGCTTAAGGTCATGACGCTGGTCGGCACGCGACCAGAACTTATCAAGATGAGTCGTGTTATTGCAGAGCTGGATAAGCAAGTCAATCATGTGTTGGTCCACTCCGGCCAAAACTATGACTTCGAATTGAATCAGGTATTTTTCGATGATCTTGAAATTCGAAAGCCTGATTACTTTCTGGGCGCCGCCGGTGATACGGCTGCCAAGACCATCGCCGAGGTGATTTCGAAGGCGGATGAAGTATTTGAAGTTGAAAAGCCGGACGCGCTTCTGCTCTATGGCGATACCAATACCTGTCTAGCAGTCATTGCCGCCAAGCGCCGCAAGATACCGGTATTCCATATGGAAGCCGGCAATCGCTGTTTTGATCAGCGAGTTCCCGAGGAACTGAATCGCAAGGTGCTCGATCACCTGAGCGATATCAATATGGTTCTGACCGAGCATGCGCGGCGTTATCTGATCGCTGAAGGGATTCGTCCTGAAACCATCATCAAGACCGGTTCGCATATGGAGGAAGTGCTCGACTACTACATGCCGAAAATTCTCACCTCCGACGTGCTGGTTCGAGAAGGGCTGGAGCAGGATAAATTCTTCATCATCAGCGCTCACCGAGAGGAAAACGTCGATACGCCGGAAAACCTCCGGGATTTGCTCAAGACGCTGCGAGCCTTGGCTGACGAGTATAAGTTTCCGATCATCGTCTCCACTCACCCCCGCACCCGCAAGCGTCTGGAGGCGATAGGCGAATCGCTGGATCACCCGTTGATCCGCTTTTCCAAGCCGTTCGGTCTGCTTGACTACATCAAGCTACAGATGTCGGCATTTTGCGTCCTGTCCGATAGTGGCACCATCACAGAAGAAGCCTCTCTGCTGAACTTGCCTGCCATTACCATCCGTAATGCACATGAGCGTCCGGAGGGGATGGACGAAGGGACACTCATTATGAGTGGCCTGAAAGTGGATGGCGTTCTTAATGCCGTACGTGTGGTGACCAGTCAGCATGATCGTGATCAGCGTGTCATCCCTGTGGTCAGGGATTACCAGGCGGGTCCAGTGTCCAAGCAGGTGGTTCGGGTCGTATTGAGTTATACCGACTACATCAACCGTACGGTCTGGTCGAAACCCTGAGCGGCGTCGAGGTTTGAAAATGCGTGTTTTGTTGACAGGTGCCACCGGTTTCGTAGGTCGTGCAGTCCTGGGCCGATTAGCGGCTTCTGAAGATCTGGAGCCGGTGGCCGCCATTCGCGGGCATGCCCTGCCTGACTGTCCGGCGCGCGTTACAACTATTCAAACCGTCGGGCTCGAAAGTGATGCCGATTGGTCCCAAGCGCTGGATCGGGTGGAGGTCGTCATTCACAGCGCGGCGCGTGTCCATGTGATGAATGACACCGAGTCCGATCCGCTTGTGGCGTTTCGCAAAGTAAATGTCGAAGGCACACTCAATCTTGCCCGGCAGGCAGCTGACCAGGGGGTTCGACGTTTTGTGTTCATCAGCTCGATCAAGGTGAATGGTGAGGGTACGCCCCTCAATGAACCCTATCTTGCAGATGCTCCACCCGCACCAGCGGACCCCTATGGCGTTTCAAAAATGGAGGCCGAGCAAGGGTTGTTCGAAATCGCGAACGATTCAGGGATGGAGGTCGTTATTATTCGTCCCGTGCTCGTTTACGGCGCGGGTGTAAGGGCTAATTTCCTGAACATGATGCGCTGGCTGGACAAAGGGGTGCCGCTGCCATTCGGGGCTATCCATAATCGACGCAGTCTGGTCGCGCTCGACAATCTTGTTGATTTAATAGCGACCTGTATTCGCCACCCGGCTGCAGCTAATCAGATTTTCCTTGTTAGTGATGGGGAAGATCTGTCCACTACGCAGCTGTTGAGGCGCATGGGGCAAGCGCTGGGCAAGCCTGCACGGTTGTTGCCTGTTCCGAGTGTGCTGCTTGAGCGTGGGGCGCAGCTTTTAGGCAAGCAGGCTTTATCGCAACGGCTTTGCGGGTCGTTGCAGGTCGATATAAGCAAAACTCGAAAACTGCTGGGCTGGTCTCCTCCCGTCAGCGTCGATGAAGCTCTGGTGTCGGCTGCGAACTACTACAAGGATAGGCAGCGATAAGCTGGCTAACGGCAGTGCTGGTTCAATTGCAAAATTGATTTTGGCTGTTTCAGGAAGTTGATCTTTGAACACAATTTGGTTGTTGACTGCTGTGGTTGGTGTTTCATTTTTGGCCACGGGTGCATTGCGCAAATATGCCTTGGCACGCAGTTTGATAGATATTCCGAATTCACGAAGTTCACATTCGGTCCCGACACCGCGTGGTGGAGGTGTGGCCATCGTCCTGAGTTTTCTGATTGCGTTACCGGCGCTTGTCTGGGTAGATGACATGGCTTGGCCCATGGCGTTGGCTCTACTTGGAGCCGGTGGATGGATTGCAGTCATAGGGTTTCTTGACGACCACGGACACATTGCTGCCCGGTGGCGCCTGCTGGCGCATTTCGCTGGTGCCATCTGGGCATTGTTCTGGATTGGCGGCATGGCCCCGATCAATGTGTTCGGTTACGAAATAAGCTTGGGATGGTTTGGTTATGTCATCGGGGCGTTGTTTCTGGTCTGGATGCTCAACCTCTATAACTTTATGGATGGTATTGATGGTCTGGCGAGTGTCGAAGCGATTTGCGCCTGTGTCGGCGCTTGTCTGGTGTATTGGATTGGTGGCCATCCGAGTCTCTCCATTCCCCCGTTTGTGCTGACAATGGCCGTACTCGGTTTCCTTGTCTGGAATTTCCCGCCTGCGCGTATTTTCATGGGCGATGCAGGGAGTGGTTTTCTAGGCATGGTACTGGCGGTGTTGGCCCTGCATGCCGCATGGACTGCCCCGGTGTTTCTGTGGGCATGGCTTATCCTGTTGGGAGTCTTCATTGTTGACGCTACCTTTACCTTGCTGCGCCGCCTGTTGCGTGGTGACAAGGTCTATGAGGCTCATCGCAGCCATGGATACCAGTACGCTTCACGGAAATTCGGCAGCCATCGTGTGGTCACGGTTGCAATAGCCGCTATCAATTTGTTGTGGTTATTGCCGGTCGCTATATTGGTCGTCATGCGGTACCTGGATGGTTCGACGGGATTGATTCTGGCCTATGTGCCGTTGGTGGCACTGGCTTTCAAATTCCACGCTGGCGAGTTGGAAGTCGCGAGTAATGCGTGATGGTTGCTCTGGCTATCACGCAATGCCTGGTCCACAAGCGATACCAAAAGCTGTAGTTGTTGTATCAATGCTAGGGGCTTCGAGAGGTGTTTAGAGGGGTTATGGATAAGATTCGGGCAAATTTATTAAGTCTGCCAAGACGACATAAGCGCATTTTGCAGGTATTGACTGATATTTTTCTGGTCTGGTTTGCCTTGTGGATGGCGTTTGTTGTGCGTCTGGGGCTGGACGAGATGATCAATCCCCTCACTCAGCATGTTTGGCTTTTTGTCAGCGCGCCTGTCGTGGCAATTCCTTTATTCATCCGCTTTGGCATGTACCGCGCGGTGATGCGGTATTTCGGCAATGATGCACTTATTGCCATTATCAAGGCTGTCACATTATCGTCCCTGATCCTCGGCGTCTTGGTGTACTGGTACAGCAATCATCAGAACGTCGTTCCCCGCTCGATCATATTCAACTACTGGTGGTTGAGTCTGATCATGATCGGGGGATTACGCTTGGCCATGCGCCAGTATTTTATGGGTGATTGGTTCAGCGCGGCTCAGCATGTCCCGTTCACGAACAGGGATGACGGATTGCCAAAAGTTGCGATTTACGGTGCCGGGGCCGCAGGCAATCAACTCGTTACCGCCTTGCGAATGGGGAGGGTCATGCGACCTGTTGCCTTTATCGATGATGATAGCGGTATTGCCGACAGGGTTATTTCAGGGCTGCAAGTCTATAAGCCTAAACATATCCAGCAAATGATCGACAATACGGGCGCTCAGGAAATTCTCCTTGCCATCCCGTCGTCCAATCGTGGTCGCCGCCGCGAGATTCTTGGTTTTCTCGAAGGTTTCCCTCTGCATGTTCGGAGTATTCCGGGGTTCATGGATCTGGCCAGTGGCAGGGTCAAGGTGGACGACATCCAGGAGGTAGACATTGCTGACCTGCTCGGCCGTGACGCTGTTCCGGCCCAGGGGGAGTTACTTGAGCACTGCATCAAGGGGCAGTGCGTTCTGGTCACGGGTGCCGGAGGCTCCATCGGCTCCGAACTCTGCCGTCAGATTCTGGAGCTCGGGCCCACGACACTTTTATTGTTTGAACATAGCGAATTCAATCTCTACAGCATATTGTCCGAGCTGGAACAGAGAGTTGCACGAGAGTCATTATCGATCCGTCTTTTGCCAATCCTGGGGTCCGTGCGCAACCAGGAAAAACTTCTCGATGTGATGAAATCCTGGCGCGTGGATACGGTGTATCACGCCGCAGCCTACAAGCACGTGCCAATGGTCGAGCATAATATTGCCGAAGGTCTGCTCAACAATGTGATTGGCACGCTCAATACAGCCCAGGCCGCACTTCAGGCAGGTGTCTCCAACTTTGTATTGATTTCGACCGACAAGGCCGTGAGGCCTACCAATGTAATGGGCAGTACCAAGCGTCTTTCCGAGATGACGCTGCAGGCGCTCAGTCGAGAGTTGGCGCCGGTATTGTTTGGTGACACGACCAACGTTTCTCGGGTGAACAAGACGCGCTTCACGATGGTTCGGTTTGGAAATGTTCTGGGATCGTCCGGTTCGGTTATTCCGTTATTTCACAAACAGATCAAGTCGGGGGGGCCGCTGACGGTCACCCACCCAAAGATCACTCGATACTTCATGACCATTCCCGAAGCCGCACAACTGGTTATTCAAGCGGGTTCCATGGGGCAGGGTGGTGATGTCTTCGTTTTGGATATGGGGGAGCCTGTCAGGATTGTCGAGCTCGCCGAGAAGATGATCCATTTATCCGGTTTGAGTGTCCGTTCGGAAAAAAACCCGCATGGCGACATCTCAATCGAGTTCACGGGGCTGCGTCCGGGTGAAAAGCTTTATGAGGAATTGTTGATCGGTGACAACGTGGCTGCCACTCAGCACCCGATGATCATGACTGCCAACGAGGATTACCTGTCCTGGGATGTGCTGAAGGTCAAGCTGAGCGAATTGCTCCGCGCTGTTGATCAAGACGATTATGCACGTGTTCGCCAGTTGTTGCGCGACACGGTTAGCGGCTACTCCCCGGATGGTGAAATCGTCGACTGGATCTACCAGCAGCGGCGCCTCGAGCCCTGATTGTTTAATATTTTGCAATGTACATATTTTTGACAGTGCCATTACATAGCCTAAGTTTGAGGAGCAGCTTCGGAAAAGCTGCTTTCTCAAACGCCGTCATGGAGCTTCAATCATGCGTACAGGCTACTTTTACTCTCTGGTCTTTGCCCTTCTCACCAGTGTTCCCGCCGTTACTTTCGCTGCTCCAGCGAGCAGTCCCGAGATGCTCAAAGCACCTCGGGTACTGGATGTGGCCGCCAAGGAGCAAGTGGGCAAAATCGATCTTAATAGTGCCGATTCAGCAACGCTGCAGCGTGAACTGTCGGGTATAGGCGAGGCCAAAGCCAAAGCGATTGTTGCATATCGTGAAAGTAATGGACCATTTGCGTCGGTAGATGAATTGCTGGAAGTGAAGGGGATCGGTAAAGCGCTTCTGGACAGGAATCGCGAGAGGATCGAATTGAACTAAGTGTGTGATTGAACGAAAAAGGCCGATCATTGCAGGCTGTGTGAAAACCTGGCAATCTGCTGGCTAGTTAAAGAAAATGCCCGAATCGCAAGATGAGGGCATTTTTCTTATGCGCTATATCCAAGGTGCGTATTTCGGTACGCGTCCGGGCATCCCGTCTTGCGCAACTAAACCGGTTGCCGCTGCCCATACCCTTCTCCAGGCATAAAAAAACCCGCCGTAGCGGGTTATGTTGAGATTGAAGTTGTTATGAAGTCATAACGTTTAAGTAACGCTGATTCGTTTCTTCACGTTAACTCCAGCTAATACCGGGCAACAAATGAACAGTGTGAACGCGTAAGGCATCCAGACAATTGGTCGCTGATATATACTAAACAGGAACAGCGCGAAAAACAGTAATGCCCATTTCGGAAAATCAGCTCTACGCAGAAGTGCGATAGCAAGCAAAATCATAGAGCCGGCAAAAAGGATCATTCCGATGATCCCAAAGTCCGTGAATATTCTCGTTACTACTTGAGAGACTCCACCAAACGTTACGCTAGCGTCAGAGCTTACCCCGAACATAAGAGTCTTAAAACCTGAAGACCAATAGTCATTGATCAGTTTTTGCATTTCAGGAAGCGATCTATTGTTTATATATTGAGTCGGACGCAAGGTTGAGGCTGGTAATACAGTGGTGTTTTTCACTACCGAAGCGTCCGATGCCTGCGTCTCTGGAAGGCCAGCAACTAGCTCCGGAGGAGAAGACAATGGTCCTGTCAAGCTAGGCGCCGATGCTGATGTAGTGACTTCAACTCCAGGGCCTTTCGCATTCGTTTCTGTGTGAAAAGAATCTGGCTTGATGACTCCTGCGGTAAGCAGCCCCGCAACTACGCTCAGAGCGAGAGGCGCCAAGGTTCTGGCAGATCGGGTCAGCACCAGCCGAGCAGCAAAACCAGCGGCTGTCAGCACTGCAAACGCCAAAGAAAACGAGAGCAACCCGCCTACGAAAAGTAGGGTGGTGGCTGTGGACCTGATCCGGAACCTATGGGCTGCGAGCAGAAATGCTGAAACGGTACCCACCATCCCCGGCTCATCATAAACCGCACACAAACGGAAGAGCGCTCCGCCCCATGGTAGAGACATCACGTTATTCCCAAGCAATAGCACACCGGGCACATTGAGATAATAGCCCCCCGCTGTGGCCATTACAGGGTTTAGAAGCGGCTTGTGATCGAAGCTGATTTGAAGCCCGAGAATGGAGCCAATCGATACCAAAATACCTGGCAGCAAGCTCAACCCGAAGATAATCGAAAATGCTTTTATAAGCTCGGCTCTCCGACTGTCTTCGAATACGAAGAGCGCTAGCATAGTCGGCAGAACGAAATACCAACGTGTAAAGCTTCCGTCCGTTTTGGGGAGCAAGCTTATGTAGACTATAAAAATTGCCATCATGGCAAAGCCGATCATTTCACTTTTACGTGGCCGATCACCAGCGATAAACGCGAGCACCGCAATGACGCCAGCCGTTAGTCCGGCAAGTACAATATGCCTACTGGAGCCCCATAAAAAGTACGGATTCAAAGATATCCATGAACACAGCGCTAAAGCAGGGGCAAGCAAGAGATGGCCCCGATTGATGAATGATGAATACATTCTTGATTTCCTTGAAATGCTAAGCCGATAGCCGGCAAGTGTATTGGGCCCTCGGGATCTACTTGGCGCTTGCCACAATCGAGTCTCGCTTAGCTCGGGTGAGCTCCACGATGCATACCCTGTCGTAACTTTCCTGCTTGATCACCCCCACTATATCCAGAGAAGCTATCGCACAGGACATGTCAGATTGGATTTGCTGGGTCCAAGAACGCGAGCCTGCTTTGATTTGGCATCCCTCTTGATCTCTTACGGATTTTGGGACCGCATCAGTCAGGTCCATATCCGGGATACTACAATCTCTCGCTTCCTGATCTGCCGTTTTCCAAGCTGCAGCTGCTTACTCTACCAAAGACGAGCCCAGCGCAGAGGAAGAAATCTAAACCAGGGCCAACCCCGCCAACGTAATCCGTTTCGGCGATGCACAGCGTATTACCTTGGCCAAAGTCATTGCCTGTCGTCCTTTGGGTGAACATATACTCATAAGGCCGGCATGCTATCAGCTTTGAGACTGGTCTGCGACAACACACCAGCCGTCCCTGGCATAGGATCGCTTGGGCTGCTTCTGCGCTTCAGCCTTCTTGGCTGCAGCCAAAGCTACCTTTTCCGTATCGCAAGGAGGACCGACCTTATAGGTACCGTCGGTGTAGACGAGTTCCGCGTTGATCTTTCCGCTGCGCGGCCATTGTCTGTGCTGAATTTTCATCCTGCGAGAGCCTGCGCTACAACCTTACCGGAATAGGCCAAAGCCGCTCCGTTGTAGTAGGTCTGATACTTGTCGAGGTACACCACCGCGCCTGCCAGCCCATTTGTTCGCATGATACAAACTTGTGGCCCCGCGCTCCGCGCAGTAGCTCTGCGAGTCGCTCGCGCAAGCGACCCAGACTCATCGTCGCCACTCTCAGCCTTGGCTGTTGATGCCGGCTCATCCCGTAGCTCAAGTAGTCACACATCCCTGACCCGGCAACCCCGCTTTTTTTCCCGGTTCAGCGTCAGTTTCAGACGCTGCCTCAAGAACCGCTCGACGCCGGCGATCACTCGCTCACCGGCACGACGTCTGCGCACATAAATGTTCGCATCATCGGCGTAGCGTACGAAACGATGGCCTCGCCGCTCCAAAAGTAATCCAGAACCTGCGCGACAAGCCATTAGCTACTGATTCTCCTGTGCTATCACTCGGGTTGAACAGGATATTGGTTCCCAGGGAGGGTTGCAGAAACCCAAGGCTCTTCAGATTGTCTCTTTCTTTAATCGGATCAGTCGTTTATTTGCAGCTAGTCTTATGCCTGAAGGCGAACGACGGTCAGGCGAAGGTTCTGGCATGAATATGTGAATGAAAAGGCTCATCGTCGTGATTGTCGTACTGATATTGGCGGGTTGTGCGACTAGTGCAAGGACCCTTGGGGGACGCGGAGTCAGTCACGTCGAGATTGATTGCTCGGGGCTGGGATCGGGGTGGGAGAGGTGTCAAAAGCGTGCCGACAGGGAATGTAAGGGGGAAGGTTACAAGGTGGTGGCAAGGTCCGACGATGCCAAGCATGAAGAAGAATACTTTTTTGGCTTCAATCCTGCGGGTTTATTGACACGGACCATGTTGGTTATCTGTAGCCGAGCAGGGTGCCGGGGCGCGGCCGCTTCTGTATCGGACGTTCATGCGGAGAGAGAATGGGGTAAATACAATGGGCTGTTCAAAATCGTCCGGGCGTGCTAAAACCTTTGAAGCGCTGATCTAGCTGCTTGAAAAAGAAGGGAAAAATATGACGAAGTCGGAGTTGATCGAACGAATTGTCACCCATCAAGGACTGCTCTCATCTAAGGATGTGGAGCTGGCCATCAAGACCATGCTTGAGCAAATGTCTCAATGCCTGGCCACCGGCGATCGCATCGAGATCCGTGGCTTCGGCAGTTTTTCACTGCACTATCGCGCGCCGCGCGTGGGGCGTAATCCGAAAACAGGTCAGTCTGTCAGTCTCGATGGCAAGTTCGTTCCGCATTTCAAGCCCGGCAAGGAGTTGCGTGATCGGGTGAATGAGGATGAGGAGGAAGTGTCGTGATAGTAAATGGAGTTTGGGTTGTTACCAATGCCTAATATCAAACGCGTAATTCTTGCGGTTTTGTTGTTGCTATTGATTTTAGTGGTCTTGGTGTTCGTCCTGGAAAATCAACAAGCCATTTCGATGGTGTTTCTTGGATGGACGGGGCCTGCATTGCCCGTGTCGGTAATTGTAGTGCTGTCGCTGTTGGTAGGGATGGTATTGGGACCTCTATTGTATTGGCTATTGCTTAGGGGCAGGAAGGTGCCTCGGGCGTCAGCCAAGTAAATTATAAAGAGATGAGTGTTCGGTTGACGGATTCATGATGTTTTTCGAGGTATGGGTAAATCATCGTTTTCGATTTTTTATATCTGCAATTTTTTTTCAATTCGGTAGATAGCGCAGCTTCCCAATAATATAGGAGGGAAGCGTCTGTCGGCTTTGATTTTTAATGAGATGTAACTTGGTGTGGTATTTGCTGGGGCTATTTGTGCCGCATGGTTTACGGGCGCGATGGTAGATGCTGCCAGGTTGTTAAGACTGGAAGGAAATATTAACTTTTGGCAGCGGTGGTGTGCTTGAGTGGCTACAGGAGTAGAGCAAAATAATCACTATTTTTATGATTTGTTATTGTCGGCGCGGCGTTCTGTGGGCTGGATGTCAGAAATATTTGAGAGTTTCTCAGTTTTGTTGATTGGTTTAAGTGGTGGGGGATATGTCCTACGCACTATTCAGTAAAGTCCAATCACATCTTGCTGCCGGTTGCCCAATCATGACAGCTTTTCGAGGAGAGGGATCCGCGTGATCGTTGAGTCAGGCGCTGGACTGGATTGTGCTCCTGATAATAGTTCCGCATTGGCGGTCCTTCTGGATGTGTCTGGTATCAAAGAGCGTCTATTGAAACTGGACTTTATTAAGGGGCAGTTGATTGCCCAAGGTTATGGCTCCGGTTGATGCTCGACCCGAACTTATTAAAATGAGTCGTGCGGTTGCTGAGTCAGATAAGCAATTGAATCATATTTTGGTGCGCTCAGGCCAAGATGGCGATATGGCATTGTGGGCCATATAATTGCTTATCTTCCATTGGTCGTCTTGGCTAAGGTGTTTCATCCGGGCGAGAAAGAAAAATTCAGACCTGACCCGGATGTTCGACCCTTACTGGTGTAAAATGATGGCCGTACGGGAATAAACGCATTCTAAGCGTCATAAAAATTGGTGTGGAGGAGAGTTCGAAGAGGTTATGGATAGATTCCGAGCTTTGTTATTAGGTCTTCCGCGCCGCAGTAAACGACTGATCCAGGTTACTGCTGATGTTGCGTTGGTGTGGCTAGCCCTATGGATGGGATTTGTTGTCCGATTAGGCATCGATGAGATGGTCAACCCGTTCACTCAGCATCTCTGGCTTTTTTTGAGCGCGCCGTTTGTAGCCATTCCACTTTTTTTTCAATTTGGAATGTATCGTGCGGTCACGCGCTATTTTGGTAATGATGCCCTTATTGCGATCATCAAAGCGGTAAGTTTGTCATCGTTAATTCTCGGCGTCGTTATGTATTGGTATAGCAATCATCAGAATGTTGTGCCGCGGTCAATAATTTTTAATTATTGGTGGCTAAGTTTGGTCATGGTCGGCGGCCTTCGATTGTTTATGCGTCAATATTTCCTCGGTGATTGGTTTTCCGCAGCTCAACATGTTCCTTTCACTAACCGGGATAACGGATTACCTAAGGTAGCTATTTACGGTGCTGGAGCTGCCGGAAATCAGCTTGTTGCAGCTTTGCGAATGGGGCGAGTCATGCGTCCGGTTGCCTTTATCGATGACGATAGAGGTATTGCCAGCCGAGTTATTTCCGGCCTGAAAGTTTATAAACCAAAGCATATCCAGGAAATGATTGAAGCTACTGGTGTGCAGGAAATATTATTGGCGATACCCTCCACATCTCGTGGGCGTCGGCGAGAGATACTTGGTTTTCTGGAGGGATATCCCCTTCATGTTCGTACTGTCCCAGGTTTCATGGATTTGGCAAGCGGGCGCGTAAAGGTCGATGATATTCAAGAAGTAGATATCGCCGATCTATTGGGGCGTGATGTAGTTTCTGCCCAACATGAATTACTCGAACATTGCATCAAGCAACAGGTCGTACTTGTCACCGGGGCTGGTGGGTCTATAGGTTCTGAGTTGTGTCGGCAAATATTGTCATTGCAACCAACGGTCCTCTTACTGCTCGAACATAGTGAGTTTAATCTCTACAGTATTTTGTCGGAGCTTGAGCAACGAATTGTTCGGGAGTCGTTGTCTACGAAAATTCTTCCGATCCTTGGATCGGTTCGTGATAAGGCTAAAATTTTAGATGTGATGTCAACGTGGCGTGTAGCGACCGTCTATCATGCTGCGGCTTATAAACACGTTCCGATGGTCGAACATAATATTGCCGAGGGTGTACTTAATAATGTAATTGGTACACTTAATGCGGCTCAAGCAGCAATCCAGGCAAATGTGGTTAACTTTGTATTGATTTCGACGGATAAAGCTGTTCGGCCTACAAATATCATGGGTAGCACTAAGCGTCTTGCCGAACTGACGCTTCAAGCTCTCAGCAAGGAACCAGCACCAGTACTATTTGGTGACACTGCAAGCATACCTGGAGTCAATCGAACCCGATTTACGATGGTTCGTTTTGGAAACGTTTTAGGTTCTTCCGGCTCGGTGATACCATTATTTCACAAGCAAATAAAATCAGGTGGTCCGCTCACAGTTACTCACCCTAAAATCACTCGTTACTTCATGACCATTCCAGAGGCGGCGCAACTGGTTATTCAGGCGGGCTCTATGGGGATGGGAGGTGATGTTTTCGTGCTGGATATGGGCGAACCGGTAAAAATTGTTGAACTGGCAGAGAGAATGATTCATCTGTCAGGTTTAAGTGTTCGTTCAGAAAAAAATCCGCACGGTGATATCTCCATTGAGTTTACCGGGTTACGCCCTGGAGAAAAACTCTACGAAGAACTGCTGATTGGTGACAATGTAGTTGCAACTCAACACCCGATGATCATGAGTGCTCACGAGGATTATTTGGCCTGGGATGTCCTCAAGGTCAAACTGACGCTTTTGCTTGCGGCGCTTGGTAAGGATGATTACTCCCTCGTTCGACAATTATTGAGAGAAACAGTCCATGGATACACCCCTCAAGGAGAGATAGTGGATTGGATTTACGAGCAACGACGTCTTGATCATTAAGCCGGTTATATTATGGATGTTAACTGAAAATAAGCTAGGATTCGCGGTGGGCAGAATAGGCCTGCGGAATTGATATATTATATTTTTTTAAGCTGTTTTATATTTTTTAAGGCGTTGGTTCGAATGCTAGGGCCTGAATTGTGTGTGCATTTAGGGAGTGAGTCATCTTGAATCTTGAGATAAGTGATACTGAAAGCGAAGTCCACGCTACCATTGAGCAGCGTATCGTGGTGATAGGTGGGACTGGCTTTGTTGGACAGCATTTACTCAATTCTTTAGTTGATTGCAGCAAAGAGTTCGAAATTATTTTCGCGGTCCATCGAAAGGAACCATATTGGCTAACAGAATCGCCTATACAGGTTCGACATTTTGACTTGGAAGATAGCGCGTCGTTAGAGAAAATTTTGAATAGCGGCAGCATCGTTTTGAATTTGCTGCGGCCAGATGGCGCCGGATGGTTCTTGTCAGCGATCAAGAATATTTTGCGCGCTTGTGGCAATGCACGTGTTAAACGCTATATCCATGTTTCAAGTATTGACGTTTTTGGAGCAAGTCAGGACAGTATTTGTACTTCGGCTTCACAGATCGTGCCTATCACGCCTTATGAGCGTGAGCATGCCGCTGCTGAGAAGTTTGTGAGCGCTGTCGATGCCGAGCATTTCGAAACCTTGATTTTGCGCCTTGGCGCAGTATTTGGTGTCGGAGGATTAAATGTTGTTTCATTCGTAAGGGAAGTTTCGAGTGCGCCTGGCTGGAAACTCGCATTGCGCCGTTCATTGTACGGTGCGCGGCGAATGCATTTGGTCAGCGTTGAAAAAGTAGTCGAGGTTTTATTGTTTGTTACAACCGCGGCACCAATAATTCAGGGGGAAATTATTGTAGTGACTGAAGACGCTGACGCTAATAATAATTTCGCTTATCTTCAGGATTGCTTGCTGGAAATATTTAATCGTACTGCAGTATTGCATATTCCTTACCTCCCCTCGCGAGTGCTGCGTTTGGTATTAAATGCCAGAGGGATTAGTAATACCGATCCAATGCGTCGCTTCCAAGAAGATCGATTGTTGCAACTTGGATTGCCAGACTCTGCACTGTTCACCCAGCGCCTTAAAGGTTACTTGAGTCACTTGAGGGCTACGGTATGAATGTTTTATTGATTAATATTTCTCTTGATGCACAGCGTGGGGGAGGGACTGCGGAACGCACAAGACACTTAGCCAATACCCTTGCGGATAAAGGCTGTCGTTGTGAAGTCATCGCGATGTCCGGTGATTCCTGGCAATCAGAATTTAATACTCGAGGTGTTAAAACCTACATTACTGGAAAAATTGGTCAACACTTTCCAATCCCATTGGTCAATTTTATGCGTCTGTGGAAAGCGGTGAAGTCTGCTGACATTATCCATATCATGGGCTATTGGAATTTATTGAGCATTATTACCGGCTTCTTCGCCTGGATCGCGCGGACTCCTTATGTACTTTGCCCCGCGGGTGAGTTTGCTTCCATCGGAAAGCCTAGTCCAGTTAAGAAGCTGTTTCATTTGTTGCTTGGTAAATCACTTATAAAAAGGGCGTCGGGATTTATTGCAATTACTCAGTTAGAGCGAGTACTAATTGCAGAACTTACGGGCTTTTTGCCGGATCGTATCCCGGTGTTTCCGAATGGGGTGGCGGAGCCCGCGTTAACCCCAATACGTACACTGCAGAATCTGCCCGAAGAGCCGTATATTTTATTTATGGGTAGGCTTGCCCCTGTCAAAGGCCCTGATTTGCTTATTAAAGCCTATCTCTCTACAAAGGCAGCCCACCATTATCCATTAGTGCTTGCCGGGCCAGACTTCGGAATGCAAGCCGAGCTTGAGGCCTGTTTGATTGGTCATGAAATAGCTCATCAGGTTCATTTTATTGGATTTCTCAATGAGGCCCAACGGAATGAAGCTTATCAACATGCATTGATGCTTGTCATTCCCTCCAGATCGGAAGCCATGTCACTTGTTGCTCTGGAAGCAGGAATCACAGGTTTGCCGGTATTGCTGACAAATACATGTGGCTTTGACGAAGTACAGACGATCAACGGGGGAAGAGTAGTCGAGCCGACAGCCGCTGGTATCAGTAGAGGGCTTCAGGTCATGTTTTCAGAGATCGACGATTTGACGCTTAAAGGGCAACGACTTAAGTCGTTTGTAATCGACCATTATAGTTGGCATGTAATTGTAACTAATATGGTCGACTATTTTGAAGGTTTTAGTCAGGACAATTAGAGTGCTTGTTGATGTAAAGAGTTGATGGGATGCTTTTGTTTATTTAGTATCCTTCTCAGCACTATTAACCCTATAAGAAAAGCGGTTATCTCAATCGCGAAAAATAGAAATGCTCTGGGGAAATTAATTTGCACTATCAAGTATGCCATTCCAACGCCAACAGTAGCACTTGTCATAACATTATTCAGTAACCGTGTAGCGGCAAGCTCGATGCTATAACCCAAGAAGAATAATAGTGCCATGCCAGCAAAAAGCACGAGATGATTGCCGCTGTAATACAGTACTGCTATAGGACCAGGGATTGTCATGAATGTGAAATTTTCTAATCTTTCATACTGTGCATTAGATATTCGCTGATATATTGCTTGTGTGCCTTGTGCTGGATCTTCTTTTAAGCCTCTCATAAAAAGATCTAAATTCAGGTGATGGTTGCTCGTTACTGCTAAAACTCCTTCAGCGCCAATCCATCGGTCTACGATTAGCTTGCTCAATTCGTTTGCGATTCGTTTGAACTTCAGTTCGAGTGACAGTTGATGCGAGGCGACGTATGGTTCTGGGGTGACGTCGTGTATTAAAGCTTTTTCGGATAATTTCAACGATGTCCCGGATTCTTCCAGATTTCCTTTCACGATGGTTTTTTCTGTATAAGGTACTGCCTTTGCAAACGAAGAAAGGCGGTCGACTGATACGGAAATTATCGAAAATGCAAACAATAAAGCTGTCGTCGAAAAAATCTTTATCCAGCCAATTTTTGATATGTTCCACTCTAATTTTCTCCCTTGTATCAGGTAAGCAATAAAAGGGGCCGAAACATGAAGGATCATTTGTGCACGACTGCCCATCGAAATTGATGTCAGTGCACCCTCAATAATGACGATATAAAAAAGCATGTTCGGAGTTAATTTTCCGCTTTTTACCAACCAGTAAGCCAAGGTGAAAAGAGCAATAGAGTTTCCCCAGGCGACCATGAAGGAAAAGACTACGTAAATATAACTATTTAGCTTTAAAGTTGGTTCGTATCCAACTTTTATAATTGAATAGTAATAGTTAAAAATTAGAGAGGCAATTGTGAAGATGATTGCCATGCCCAAGAGTGTTGATAAGAGCTTTGTGTTTATATTGGTTTCTAGTTCCTTTCTTTTTTGCAAGCCGGCCACGACAATGAAGTAGCAGATAAGCAGCGCGCTAAATGCTGTGATCAACACTACAATGGCGTTGTTCCATGCAGCTGGCGATTCATCAAAGCTTCCTATAGGCTCAATGAAATTGTTTCCAATGAGCAAGTGTAAAGTGATTTTTGCCCAGCAACCTAAAATCAAAAAAGAAAATAGAAAAAATATGAAGTAGCTTTTCGGTCGATTTTTAATCGTGGCATATATTATAGTAATGCTCAACGTGCAATAGGTTGCGAATAAAGCGATCATGCCTGGGTAATAGAAACCTGCCCATATGCTAAGTAAAGTCGCCGTGGCGACAATCCATGTTGTTGTCGCTTTATTATCAAAATAGCCTTCTGAGGTACTGTTCATTTTTTTACCGATCCGGATCTACAAATACCGATTACGTAGCTGATCATCTTGCGAGAAAATATTGATGAGGGACTTAGTGTTGCGGCCCGAAACATCTGCTTTAAACTGATGAGGTAACGGCCGGAGAAACCGTGCATGAATCCTGATAGCAGATAGGCGTTTGCCATAGCCCTTTTTTTCCAGCGAAGAAACCTTTTGGGTAAACCATTTGTATTGTAAAAATCTCTAATAACGGTAACTGGCTCATCTGAACGTTGCGCACTGGAGGGGTTATAGGTAGTTGACCCAGAGTGAATGCGAAAATCTGCTAGCGCCTCTGGGACGCGGATGAATGGGCCGTGTTGACAAAAACGCAGAAAAAAGTCCATGTCCGGAATGTTTCTTAACCCAGTATTCCAGTCGCCTACTAGCGCCCATGTTGTCCGTTTGAATAGCGCGCCTGGGCCAGGTAAACATTGGAAATTGGCGATGAGCAGATTTTCAGAATATTCGGGGGCTGTAATGGTTCTAACATAATTTGAGTCTTCGTCGATTACGCAAAAGTCCGGGTATGCCAATACTGCTTCAGGTGACAACGCCATTCGAGAGACCATCGTCTCGATTGCAGTAGGGTGTAATCTGTCATCAGCACTTAGATAACCCAACAAATCGCCGGAACTTTGTTTCCATCCGAAATTCATGGCAGCGCTTTGTCCAGCATTTTCCTGTCTGAAATGCGAAAACTGCATAGGATGATTTTTCAGCAAATTCGGAGTGTCATCGGTTGATCCATCATCAACCACAATCAGTTCGATATTTTGATAGGTTTGTTTTTTGACGCTATCAATTGCATCCAGCAAATATCGAGCAGTATTGTACGTGGGGATGACAATAGTGACTTTCGGCAGTGTCGTCATTTTATCGTCCATGTGGATTCTCTTAGTGAAAATAGGATTGGCTGAATTTGATTGTTGATTTAAAGTTGGCAGTTGTTTTCAGGTTGAATATTCGATTTACATAATGAATCATCAGGGCTGACTGAATAATACTGCCCGAGCTATAAACGATAGCTAATCCAATTATGCCGAAATATATGAATGCCGCACTTCCTCCGGCGATCATCAGTACACCGCTGACAATAGAGATTCGCATGGTAATATGTTGTTTTTGCAACATGACCAAGACCATGCCGGCGGTTCCAGCGAAGGTCTGAATAACTTGAGCGAAGCCGAGAATGATAAATAGAAAGTAAGCTTCTGAATACTCTTCTGGCCAAGCCATTGCAATAATGAGTTGACCTAAAATGGCGAATAATAGATAGCCCGTAATTGCCATTCCCGTTGCTACACCCGCACCGATACCCATCACTTTTTGCAAGTAACGTTTTTTTCGTCGAACCCACAGACGCCCAATTGATGGTGCGATGACTGTATTGACTACTGCCAAGGGAATTATCACCAAGATAGCAAGCCGTGATGCCAGGCCATAGATTGCTACGTCAGCGGTGCTGCCAAAGAAAACAATGATCCACAAGTCTGCTTGAGCTATGATAAATAGCACGCTTGTGGTGGTAAGGTTAGGTATGGTTTGCCACAATATTTCGGAATAACTTACAGTTTCTTTGGTTTCCCCATCATGAGTATTGTGCCAGCGCCACAGGGAATATCCACCCAGTAATGCGGTACATAAAACACCAAGAACTCCCGAAAAGAGAAGGGTGTCCAATGAAAGTGTTATCTTTGACTGCCAGGCAATAATGACGGCAGCAGCGCTGGCGACAGCAGTACCAACCACCAGGAAACTCGCCTGAACAAAGTGTCCTAAAACCCGGTGTTGCTCGGATAGTAAAGTTACCGTGGCAGCTAACATCATACTGATTGAGATAAGTGGTGCTAATTTCTGCAGCGCGCCTGTCAACTCTGAGTGCAACAGGTTTTCCAGTACCGTTAGAGTTATCAAAAAAGTAACCGCGAACAGGCTTGCCGCTGAGCATCCAATGATTAAAGTGCGCCGTAAAGTTTGCTTTACCCTGGCAGTGTCTTTATCACCGATGGCTCTGGAGATAATAGCTGGCGCTGTAATGCTTAAACCTAACTGACCCAAAGTGGCAAGCGCTGCTATTATGGATTGGCACAAAAAAAACAAGCCCACGGACTCTTGCTTCATAGTGAGTGGCAGTAGAATTCCGGTCAGGGCCCCCGTACCAAGCAGGAGAAATCGACCGACGATGGCTGCAGCACTCGCAGCCACTGGAGAGGATAGAGCGCTGATATTTTTCTTCGCAGTCATTTATTGAGATTTCGCAGCAGGTCATAATGCAGCTGCCGATTTTCACGTTTTTTCAATGCCCTGTCTACAGCCAGGGTCCTCCAGTTCTAACCGATCGGCGGAAGCTGTGATTTCTGCCGTGGCTGACCAAACTTGCTTGCCTGGAAGATGCAACGGTTGGTGACTCGGCAATCAATGAGCTATTTTAGCAACGCTAAAGGGGGCGGAATCAGTTCCATCCACTGCCTTTTCACGGAGCGCTACCTGGTTTCAATCGTGCCATTGACCTATTGATGATGCATCTTCTCAAGAAGTTGCACGCGACTCTTATAGTTAAACTATCTGTTTGTATTTAATGTTCCGCTATTGCTGGATAATTTATTCGAAGTGATTGGCGATTTAAATAAATTTTGTTGAGAGACTCTTCGCTCATCACGCAGCTGCTGGAATCGTACTGCCAGCTCCGGTGTTTACATTGACAAAATGTTATTTGGTCAAGTTCCTTCATCTCGACCTTTGATTGTTTCATTTTTCGCAACAGACGCATTCTTGACATTCTCCCACGGCGCCTGATTTGAGGAGCGGCATTCAGAAATGCTGCTTCTTCAACCGATGTCATGGAGTGCCATTTATGCGTGCGGGCTATTTCTACTCCCAGGTTTTGCCTTGCTTGCCAGCGCCTCTTTTACCGCTAAGGCAGAGCCTGCAGCGAATCCGCAATCCGGCACAGTGGATCTTGGCAGGGCCGATGCGCCGGCTTTGCGGTGTGAGTTAACCGGTGTAGGGGAGACCAAGGCTCTGGCGATTGTTGCGTATCGCGAAAGTATTGGTCTGTTTGTGTCCGACGAGTTGTTCGAAGTGAAGGGTATCGACAAGTCCCTTCCAGATAAGAATCGCGAGAAGTCCCGGTTGAACTAAGCTTGTAAATGAGTCTTGGAGGCCGGTCATTGACCGGCCTTTTTTAATTTTTGGTGACTGCAGCGAGCTTTGACTTCTGTCTGCAATTTAAAAATTACGACTGTAATATACTATATTAAATTATGTGTATAATAAATATGCGGGCCGTCCGGCGAGGCTGAGATTCAGGCGCTTATCTATCCCTCTGGCATCTTCCAGGAGCCAAGTCATGACGTCCATTCAGTCCCAAGGCACCGCCGTCATCACTGGTGCTTCTTCCGGTATCGGTGCGATTTACGCGCAACGGTTAGCAGCGCGAGGTTTTGAGTTGTTGCTGATTGCTCGTGACCAAGAGCGGCTTGAAGCCGTGGCAAGCGCGTTGCGCAATGCTCCTGGGGCTCAGGTGGAAGGTACTCCAGGCAGATCTGACGCAGAAGGACGAGGTGCTGAAACTTGAACAGCGTCTGCGCAGCGATTCGAGCATCAGCCTTTTGCTGAACAAAGCCGGCGTGGCCGCGGATGGCTTGTTGGCCAATGCCGATACCGATCAACTGGAGCGAATGATTCAGTTGAATGTTACAACGGTGACGCAATTGGCATCGGCCGCGGCGGCGGCCTTGCCAAGGCGGGCCTGGGGTGACGCACACCGAAATCCGGGAGCGCTCCGGTATAGATGCTTCGCCGATTCCGACCAAGATAGTCATGGAAGCGCGAGATGGTCGAAGTGGCACTGTCGGGTCTGGATCAGGGCGAGTTGGTCACCATTCCTTCACTACCTGATGCCGCCGACTGAGATGCCTTTGTTGTGGCACGGCATGTGATGGCCCCCAATCGTTCCAAAAGTAAAGCCGCTGCGAGTTACAAATGAAACGCCCCTAATTGACTGAGGTATTGCGGTATGAATTATCGTCGTGTAGTTGTAACGGGCATGGGCCTGGTGTCGCCGCTGGGGTGCGGTGTCGAAGCGGTCTGGGAGCGGCTGCTGGCCGGGCGTTCCGGGCTGCGTAATCTTGCGCAAGAGGTGGTTGCCGATCTGCCGGCCAAGGTTGGGGGGACGGTGCAGACGCTGGCCGATGATCCTGAAGCAGGGTTCGATCCGGACCTCGCAACCCCACCCAAAGAACAGAAGAAAATGGATCGCTTCATCCTGTTCGCCATGGAAGCCGCGCGTCAGGCGCTGGAGCAGGCCGGCTGGCAAGCGCAGGACGTCATTGCCCAGGAGCGCACAGCCACCATCATCGGTTCAGGCGTAGGTGGTTTTGGTGCGATTGCCGACGCGGTGCGCACCACCGATAGTCGTGGTCCGAAACGTTTGTCTCCATTCACTATCCCTTCATTTCTGGTCAACCTCGCGGCAGGTCATGTGTCGATCCAGCATGGATTCAAGGGGCCATTAGGCGCGCCGGTCACGGCATGTGCCGCCGGGGTTCAGGCTATCGGCGACGCTGCGCGGCTGATTCGCGCGGGTGAGGCGGATATCGCGGTGTGCGGTGGTGCGGAAGCAGCAATCGATCGGGTCAGCCTTGCCGGGTTTGCGGCTGCTCGTGCCTTGTCCAGCGCTTACAACGAAACGCCTGAGCGCGCTTCGCGACCTTTCGACAGTGGTCGCGATGGCTTTGTCATGGGAGAAGGGGCCGGGCTGCTGGTCATCGAGTCTCTGGAACACGCGCTGGCTCGCGGCGCTCAGCCGCTGGCGGAACTCGTCGGCTACGGCACCAGTGCAGATGCCTATCACCTGACCGCGGGCCCCGAGGATGGCAGTGGTGCGCGGCGAGCGATGTCGTTGGCATTGGCACAGGCCGGTGTTTCACCGGCTCAGGTTCAGCATCTGAATGCTCATGCAACCTCGACTCCGGTGGGTGATCTGGGTGAGCTGGCGGCAATCAAGGCGTTGTTCGGTGCGCAAAACGGCATCGCCGTGACATCGACCAAGTCGGCGACCGGGCATTTGCTCGGTGCCGCGGGTGGGCTCGAAGCGATCTTTACGCTGCTGGCGATTCGTGACCAGATCGTGCCGGCGACTCTCAATTTCGAGAACCCGGACCCTGCCACTGAAGGTGTCGACATCGTTCATGGTAACGCGCGGCCGATGGCCATCGAATACGCGCTGTCCAACGGCTTCGGATTTGGCGGGGTCAATGCCAGTGTGCTGTTCAAGCGTTGGCAGGGTTAATCCTGTGAGTGTTTGAGGTGATTGCGTGCGATGTCGAGGATCCGTTGGGCAAACTCGGCGTCGGCGACGCTGCGCGATAACAGCAAGGCGCCGACCAGCGTCGACATGATGACGATGCTGCGGTCGGCGGTGCGCTCTCCGTCGAGGGTGTGCTGGATCTGATCGAGTCGCGCCTGGAGCACGACGTCGCTGGTTGGGCTCGGTTGCCCACGCAGCCCGAGTTCCGAAGAAATGGTCAGCAGCGGGCAGCCCTCCTGAGGCGAGGTTTGATGCCATTCGGACAGGTAGGTGTCGATGAAGGTTTCGAGTGGGTGTTCCTCGGCGAAGATTTGCGCGCACAACTGGTCGACCTGTACGCCAGCCTCTTGCAAGGCTTTCTCCACCAGTTCGTCTTTGGACTTGAAGTGTGAGTAAAAGCCACCGTGGGTCAAACCCAGTGCCTTCATCAGGGGTTGCAGCCCGGTTGCGCCGATACCGTCGCGTCGAAATCACGCTGAAGCTTCCCTGATTATGCGTTGGTGAGTCTGGGCTTTATGGTCCTGCGAATAACGCATCTGATATCTCCGCATCAATGCGGCCCATATTAACCAATGAAAATTGCATGGTGACTGTACTTCTACTTCTAAAAAGCATGCAGATGCTTCGATATGGCTACAAAGCAGCATGATTTAAGGAGATTCCACACAAAAACAAACCCCGCCGTTACAGGCGGGGTTTTCAGTCAGCGGTCCTGCGCTTCCTTGGCGTCCATTTCCGCATTGCGTTCGGCGACGCGCTTACGTTGCTCTTCGGTCAGTTCGACCTTGTTGGCGGTGTCGCGCAGCAGCATCAGACCACCAACGATCGAGCCGATGGCAACGACCAGAATCAGCCAGGCATACCAGGGCATAGGGCTCTCCTTGAAAAGCAGGCGGTCGACGAGGGTTCGCCAACCGATCATGCATACCATTTTGAGTGATGGGGTTTCATCGCAGTTCCATCGCTATCACCTCATTCTATGCCCGTTGTTCAAGGTTCACTCGAACGCTTTCAATGTCCGGTCAACATCGCATCCGCCGGTGCGTCGGCGCGCAATTGCGCGGTGAGCGTGAAGTACACGAAACCTGCCACCATGAAGCCCAGAAAGATCAGACCGATCAACGTGTTGAACCAGGCCATCGCCACCAGACACACCACCGCCAGCATCAATGCAATGAATGGCACCAGCGGGTAGCACGGGGCGCGGAAGGTGCGTTCCAGGTTCGGCTCGGTTTTACGCAGTTTGAACAGGCTGAGCATGCTCATGATGTACATCACGATGGCGCCGAACACGGCCATGGTGATCATTGCGGCGGTCAGCGTCATGCCGCCGAGGTTGATCAAGCCATCGCTGTAGATGGCGGCAATGCCGATGACACCGCCAGCGATGATCGCCCGGTGCGGTGTTTGAAAGCGCGACAATCTGGCCAGGGATGCCGGCAGGTAACCGGCCCGGGCGAGGGCGAAGAACTGCCGCGAGTAGCCAAGGATGATCCCGTGAAAACTCGCTACCAGGCCGAACAGGCCGATCCACACCAGCATGTGCAGCCAGCCCGAGCTTTCGCCGACCACGGTTTTCATTGCCTGCGGCAGCGGATCGTTGATGTTCGACAGGGTGCGCCAGTCGCCGACGCCACCGGCGAAGAACATCACCCCCATCGCCAGCAGCACCAGGGTCAAAATGCCGCTGATGTAAGCCTTGGGAATCGTGCGTTTCGGGTCCTTGGCTTCTTCGGCGGCCATGGCTGCGCCTTCGATGGCGAGGAAGAACCAGATGGCAAAGGGAATCGCCGCGAACATCCCGGAAATCGCCGGAGCACCGAACACGTCGGAACCGGCCCAGCCATTGAGGGCGAAGTTGCTGAAGCTGAACGCCGGGGCGACTACGCCCATGAAAACCAGTAATTCGGCGACCGCCAACACGCAGACCACCAGTTCGAAGGTCGCTGCCAGTTTCACCCCGAGGATGTTGAGGCCCATGAACACGATGTAGGCACCGACTGCTGCGTGTTTCGGGTCCAGGGCTGGAAACTGCACGTTGAGGTAGGCACCGATGGCCAGGGCAATCGCCGGCGGGGCGAAGACGAATTCGATCAGTGTCGCCAGCCCGGCGATCAACCCGCCTTTTTCGCCAAAGGCGCGACGGCTGTAGGCAAAGGGACCGCCGGCGTGAGGAATGGCGGTGGTCAGTTCGGTGAAACTGAAGATGAAGCAGGTGTACATGGTGGCGACCATGAACGAGGTCAGCAGAAAGCCTAAAGTCCCGGCCACGCCCCAGCCATAGCTCCAGCCGAAATATTCTCCGGAAATCACCAGCCCGACCGCAATGCCCCACAGATGCAAGGTGCCCAGTGTGGGTTTGAGTTGTGTGTTCATGCGTTTGCTCCCTGAGTGGTTTGGAAAGCTCGGGGGAGGCCGGTGCAGTGGGCGTGCCATTTCACGATGGTGCGTCGTAAAGGGATGAAAGGCGTCGTATCGGGGATGTTCGCCGCAGGATGCGCGAATTTTGTGCGTCAGTCAGGGGCGCTGCGGGTTTAAATGCCGCTTTCGCGAGCAAGCCCGCATGCCCGCTACCCGACACCGCTGCAACGCGCAAACTTCGTATATCGATGCAGGTGCGGGCAGCGGTTGATGCTCAGGCTTGCAGAGTGAGGCACTCGCGCAACGCCGTTTGCCAGTCAGGTTGACTGACACCCCAATCGCGCTGCAAGCGACTGCAATCCAGGCGCGAGTTGAGCGGTCGGGCTGCGGGTGTCGGGTAGTCGCTGGACGGGATCGGCAGCAGGTCGGCGCAGGGCTTGCCCTGTTGTCGCAGTGCTTCGCCGATTGCCTGGGCGAATCCAAACCAGGAGGTCTCACCTTGAGCGGTCAGGTGATAGGTACCCCAGTTGGCAACGTCGTTCGCCTGCCAGTGTTCAATCAGGGAAAGGGTGCTGTTGGCGATTGTGCCGGCCCATGTAGGTGCTCCGATTTGATCGGCGACGACACGTAACTCCGGTTTTTCTTGCAGCAAACGTTGCATTGTCAGCAGGAAGTTACGGCCATGAGTTGAATAGACCCAACTGGTACGCAGGATCAGGTGTTTACCTTGCACGTCCCTGATGGCCTGCTCTCCGGCCAGTTTGCTCTTGCCGTACACCCCGAGCGGATTGGGCGTGTCGTCCTCGTTGTAAGGTCCGGCTTTCGTCCCGTCGAATACATAGTCCGTGGAGTAATGTATCAGCGGGATGTCGAGAGCCAGCGCTTCTTCGGCGAGGATGCCGGGAGCGGTCGCGTTAATGGCAAAGGCTGATAGCGGTTCACTTTCTGCCAGATCGACCGCTGTATGGGCCGCAGCGTTGATGATCAGGTCGGGCCGGAGATTTTGCACCTGGCGGCGAATCTGATCGGGTTGCGCGAGATCGAGCTGATCGCGACCCAATACGATCAGTTCGCCAATAGCCCCCAGGCGCCGTTGCAATTCATGTGAAACCTGACCGTGCCGGCCATTGATGAGTATTTTCACGGGCGCAGTCCCGTCTCGTTACCGGGCAAATCGGGCTCGCACAGGTTCATTGCTCTTCCCCTGCCAGTTTGGCCAGGTACTGGCCATATCCGGTTTTGCCGAAGTATCGGGCGCGCTCCAGCAACTGTTCGCGGGTGATCCAGTCGTTTTCATAGGCTATCTCTTCGAGACAGGCGACTTTCAGGCCTTGGCGGTGTTCGATGGTTTGTACGTATTGAGAGGCTTCGAGCAGGCTATCGTGGGTGCCGGTGTCGAGCCAGGCGAAACCTCGACCAAAACGCTCGACCTGCAGATCGCCACGTTGCAGATAGACGTTGTTGACGTCGGTGATTTCCAGCTCGCCGCGAGGCGAAGGTTTCACCGACTTGGCGATCTCGATCACATCGTTGTCGTAGAAATACAGGCCGGTCACGGCATAACTGGATTTCGGTTTTTTCGGTTTTTCTTCGATCGAAAGCGCACGGCCGTCGCTATCGAAATCGATGACACCGAAGCGCTCGGGGTCTTTGACCCAGTAACCGAATACGGTGGCGCCGGAGGAGCGTTTTGCCGCGTTCTGCAATTGCTCGCCAAAGTGCTGACCATGGAAGATGTTGTCACCCAGGATCAGACACACAGGGTCATCGCCAATGAACTCTTCGCCAATCAGAAAAGCCTGGGCCAGACCATCCGGTGATGGTTGCTCGGCAAAGCTGAAGTTCACCCCGAACTGACTGCCATCCCCCAGCAGATTGCGATACTGCGGCAGATCCTGCGGGGTGGAGATCAGCAGAATATCCTTGATGCCGGCCAGCATCAGCACCGACACCGGATAGTAGATCATTGGCTTGTCGTAGACCGGCAACAGCTGTTTCGATACGCCGAGCGTGATCGGGTGCAGGCGCGTGCCCGAGCCACCCGCCAAAACGATACCTTTCATCATGCGAGCAGCTCCTTGGGATTGATGGCGCCAAGGCGTTCACCCTGATAGCTGCCGTCTTGAACACGTCGACACCATTGCAAATTGTCCAGGTACCACTGAACGGTTTTGCGCAGGCCGGTTTCGAAGGTCTCTTCGGGCGTCCAGCCCAGCTCGCGTTCAATCTTGCTGGCATCGATGGCATAACGTAAGTCATGACCAGGACGATCCTGGACGAACGTGATCAGGTCGGCGTAGTGCGCGACGCCATCGGGCTTGTGCGGTGCCAGTTCTTCAAGCAGGGCGCAGATGCCCCGCACCACGTCGATGTTCTTTTGCTCATTGTGCCCGCCTATGTTGTAGGTCTCGCCGACGGTACCGGTGGTCACCACTTTGAGCAGTGCCCGGGCGTGATCTTCGACGAACAGCCAGTCGCGCACTTGCAGGCCATTGCCATACACCGGCAGCGGCTTGCCCGCCAAGGCATTGAGAATGACCAGCGGAATCAGTTTCTCGGGGAAGTGGAACGGCCCGTAATTGTTCGAGCAATTGGTCAGCAACACCGGCAAGCCATAGGTTCGCTGCCAGGCGCGGACCAGGTGGTCGGACGCTGCCTTGCTGGCGGAGTAGGGCGAGCTCGGCGCGTAGGGCGTCGTTTCCGTAAACAGATCGTCGACACCGTGCAGGTCGCCGTAAACCTCGTCAGTGGAAATGTGATGAAAGCGAAAGGCGCTTTTCTCTGGCTCTGGCAGGGCTTGCCAATAGGCGCGGGCGGCTTCGAGCAGGCTGTAGGTGCCGACGATATTGGTCTGGATGAATTCCGATGGCCCGTCGATGGAACGATCGACGTGGGACTCTGCTGCCAGGTGCATGATCGCGTGAGGCTGGAAACGCGCCAGCACTGCACTGACGGTCGCCTGATCAACGATATCGGCCTGAACGAACTCGTAGCGAGTGTCGTTGGCAATGCTGGTCAGCGATTCGAGATTGCCAGCATAGGTCAGTTTGTCCAGGTTGAGCACTTCATGCTCAGTGTGTCGAATCAGCTCGCGGACAAGGGCCGAGCCTATGAAACCGGCTCCGCCGGTAATAAGGATACGCACGTTGGGCCAGCCTTTTTCAGTAATGCGAATGGCGGTAGCTTGCAGGCGCGAGCGGGGAGGTGCAAGAGTTCTTGACCCCATAGGGTTGCGTCGCGCCAATCAGGCTGGATTATCCATGACTTGCAGCCATCACTCACTACTCTCGCGCGCAATTTGGAGCACTAATTACAACACGTCCGGTTTTCTCCGTACCGGAGCACCTTCCCGCACCCTGTAACCCCCCGCGCTAATCCACTATTTACGCTTTCTTTATGCCTCTCCCGCACCTTCGATCTCGTTCCTTTACAGCCTCCTTTCCGACAATGACTCCACACGCGGCAATACGCCGTAACACGGAGAACTTCCATGAGCGTTCTGGACGGGGTGTCGCTGCTGCTGGCAGTGGGGCTGTTCATTTATCTGTTGGTTGCGCTGCTGCGCGCGGACCGGAACTAGGAGCGGCTATGCACAGTTATGACTATTGGCTGATCCTCGGGTTTTTCGCCCTGGTATTGGTCCCGGCGCCATTTCTCGGGCGCTTCTACTACAAGGTGATGGAGGGGCAGCGCACCTGGCTGACGCCAATTCTCGGTCCGGTCGAACGCGGTTGTTATCGTTTGGCCGGCGTCGATCCGCAAGCCGAACAGAGCTGGCAGAAATACGCCCTGGCCTTGATTGCCTTCAACTTCGCGGGTTTCCTGTTGCTGTTCGCGATCCTGTTGCTCCAGGGCCACTTGCCGCTGAACCCGCAAAATCTGCCGGGCCAGGAGTGGACGCTGGCGTTCAACACCGCCGTCAGCTTCATGACCAACACCAACTGGCAGGCCTACAGCGGCGAAGCGTCCCTGAGCTACTTGAGCCAGATGGTCGGCCTCACCGTGCAGAACTTCGTCAGCGCCGCCACCGGTCTGGCCGTCCTGGTTGCGCTGTGCCGCGGCATCGGTCGCAAATCCACTGCATCGCTTGGCAATTTCTGGGTCGATATGACCCGCGCCACCCTCTATGGCCTGCTGCCGCTGTGCCTGCTGCTGGCGCTGTATCTGGTCTGGCAGGGCGTGCCGCAAACCTTCGCGCAGTATGTGAATGCGGTGACAGTGCAAGGCGGCGACCAGGTCATTCCCCTTGGCCCGGCGGCCAGTCAGATTGCGATCAAGCAATTGGGCACCAACGGTGGCGGTTTCTTCGGTGTGAACTCGGCGCATCCGTTCGAGAATCCGACCGCGTGGAGCAACCTGTTCGAGATGGCCTCGATCATTCTGATCCCTGTCGCGCTGGTCTTCACCTTTGGCCATTACGTGAAGGACCTGCGCCAGAGCCGCGCGATCATCGCCTGCATGCTGGCGCTGTTCCTGATCGGCGGTGCGACCTCGCTGTGGGCTGAATACCAGCCGAACCCGGCGTTGAACAACGTCGCTGTCGAACAGACCGCGCCGCTGGAAGGCAAGGAAGCACGTTTGGGCACCACTGCCACGGTGTTGTGGTCGGTAACCACCACGGCCGCGTCCAACGGTTCTGTGAACGGCATGCACGACAGCCTCAACCCGCTGAGCGGCATGGTGGCGCTGGTCAACATGATGGTCGGCGAAGTGATCTTCGGCGGCGTTGGCGCCGGGCTCTACGGCATGTTGCTCAACGTGCTGATCGCGGTGTTCCTCGCCGGCCTGATGATCGGCCGCACCCCGGAATACCTCGGCAAGAAACTGCAGGCCAGGGAAGTGCAATTGCTGGTGGTGACCCTGATGGTCATGCCGATCGGTGTACTGGTGCTCGGCGCGATCGCCGCCAGTCTGCCGGGCCCGGTGGCCGCCGTGAGCAACCCAGGGCCTCACGGATTCAGTCAGTTGCTCTATGCCTATACCTCGGCCAGTGCCAACAACGGTTCCGCCCTCGCTGGCTTCGGCGCCAACACCCCGTTCCACAACCTGATGCTGGGCCTGGGCATGTTGATCGGTCGCTTCGGCTACATCCTCCCGGTGCTGGCCCTGGCCGGCAGCCTGGCGATGAAGAAAACCGCGCCGATCGGACAAAACAGCTTCCCGACCCACGGTCCACTGTTCGTGACCCTGCTGACCGTGACCATTTTGCTGGTGGGTGGTTTGACCTTCCTGCCGACTTTGGCATTGGGACCAATCGCTGAACATCTGAGCATGGGATTCTAAGGAAACCATCATGAATATGCCTGCAATCAAGCCTGCTGCCGTCAAGGCAGCGGAGCAACCGAAAACCGCAATCTCGGCCCTATGGCGCCCGGCGCTGGTGCAAGCCTTCGTCAAGCTCGACCCACGGCAATTGCAACGTGCGCCGGTGATGCTGGTGGTCGAACTGACCGCGATCCTGACGACCGTCCTGTGCTTCGTGCCCGACACGGCCGTGCCGACCTTCGTCGCTGCGCAAATCGCTGTGTGGCTGTGGTTCACCGTGCTGTTCGCCAACTTCGCCGAAGCCCTGGCCGAAGGCCGCGGCAAGGCCCGCGCAGACAGCCTCAAGGCCGGTAGCGAAGGCCTCAGCGCCCGGCGCAAGACCGGCAACGGCAGCTTTCAGGTGGTGCCCGCCGCCGGCTTGCGCAAAGGCGATGTGGTGCGCGTCGAAGCAGGGGAGATGATCCCCGGTGACGGCGAGGTGATCGAAGGCATCGCGGCGGTCAACGAAGCGGCGATTACCGGCGAATCGGCGCCGGTGATTCGTGAGTCCGGTGGCGATCGCTCGGCCGTCACCGGCAACACGCGACTGGTGTCTGACTGGCTGTTGGTGAAGATCACCGCCAACCCCGGTGAGTCGACCCTGGACCGCATGATTGCCCTGGTAGAAGGCGCCAAACGGCAGAAAACCCCGAACGAAGTGGCGCTCGACATCCTGCTGATCGGCCTGACCCTGATCTTCCTGCTGGTAGTCGTGACCCTGCAACCGTTCGCCCACTTCGCCAATGGCAGCCTGCCGCTGGTGTTCCTGATGGCGCTGTTGGTCACGTTGATTCCGACCACCATCGGCGGTTTGCTGTCGGCCATCGGTATCGCCGGGATGGATCGCCTGGTACGTCTGAACGTGATCGCCAAGTCCGGTCGCGCGGTGGAAGCGGCGGGGGATGTGCACGTCCTGCTGCTGGACAAGACCGGCACCATCACCTTCGGTAACCGTCGTTGCTCGGCGGTGTATGCCGCGCCAGGTGTGACAGCCAGGGAACTGGCCGAAGGCGCATTGCTGGCTTCGCTGGCCGACGACACCGCCGAAGGCAAGTCGATCGTCGAGTACCTGCGTGGAACTCATCCGCAACCGGAGCCGGCCGCTGACGTGCTGACCGCCGTGCCATTCAGTGCCGAAACCCGCCTGTCCGGTGTCGACTATCAGGGCCGTGTGTACCGCAAAGGCGCGGTGGATTCGTTGTTGGCCTTTGTCGGCCTCAAGCGGGCTGATCTGGCTGCACCGTTGTCCCGTGAAGTCGACAAGATCGCTCAAAGCGGCGGCACCCCATTGCTGGTGTGTGCCAACGGCAAGTTGCTCGGCGCGATCCACCTCAAGGACGTGGTCAAGCCCGGCATCCGCGAGCGTTTCGCCGAGCTGCGCAAGTTGGGGATCCGCACCGTCATGGTCACCGGTGACAACCCGTTGACCGCCGCTGCCATCGCCGCTGAAGCAGGGGTGGACGATGTGCTGGCCGAAGCCACGCCGGAGAAAAAACTGGCGCGCATTCGTCACGAACAAAACGACGGTCGCCTGGTCGCCATGTGCGGCGACGGCGCCAACGACGCCCCGGCACTGGCCCAGGCAGATGTCGGCATGGCGATGAACGACGGCACGCAGGCAGCCCGAGAAGCGGCCAACATGGTCGACCTCGACAGCGACCCGACCAAGCTGCTGGACGTGGTGCAGATCGGCAAGGAATTGCTGGTCACCCGCGGTGCGCTGACGACCTTTTCCATCGCCAACGACGTGGCCAAGTACTTCGCGATCTTGCCGGCGCTGTTCGCCGCGATCTACCCGCAACTGGGCGTGCTCAACGTGATGCACCTGAGCAGTCCGCAGAGCGCGATTCTCTCGGCGATCGTGTTCAACGCCCTGATCATTGTGGTGCTGATTCCTCTGGCGCTACGCGGCGTGCGGGTTCACGCGGCGAGTGCTGCGGCGTTGCTGCGGCGCAATCTGCTGATCTACGGCCTGGGCGGGATTCTGGTGCCGTTCTTGGGCATCAAGGCCATCGACATGCTGTTGACGGCGTTGCATCTGGTTTAAGCACACTCACACACCCACCCACTGTAGGAGCAAGCTCGCTCCTACAATTCGAGGATTTTCAAATGTCCACATTGATACGCCCGGCCCTGAGCCTGCTGGTCCTGATGACGCTGATCACCGGGGTTGCTTATCCACTGGTGGTCACCGGCGTGGCCCAGATCGCGTTCCCGGATCAGGCCAACGGCAGCCTGGTGCGTGATGCCGAGGGCAAGGTCCGCGGTTCCTCGCTGATCGCCCAGGATTTCGTCGGCGACACCTGGTTCCACCCGCGTCCTTCGGCCGGTGCCTTTGCCACCGTGTCGAGCAGCGCCAGCAACCTGTCGCCGAGCAACCCGGCCTTGGCGACCCGTGTGATCGACGATGCCAACAAACTGCTGGTGCCAGGCCAGGGGCCGATGCCATTGGCGCTGGTCACTACGTCCGGCAGCGGACTCGATCCGCACTTGCCACCGGCAGCGATTGCCTATCAACTGGCGCGTGTCGCGGCTGCGCGCAACCTGCCGGTAGCGACACTGCAACAACTGCTGGACGCCCACATCGAACAGCCATTGGTAGGCCCACCGGTGGTGAATGTGCTTGAGTTGAATCTGGCGTTGGAAAACCTGTAGATCGGCGGCGCAGCCATTCGCGAGCAGGCTCGCTCCCACAGGAGTACGCATTCCAACTTGTGGGAGCGAGCCTGCTCGCGAAGGCGTCAGAACAGTCGCTATATCAATTCCAGAAAAAAAGAGAGCTTCATACATGAGCAACTCCGGCCGCGCCGACGCGCTGTTAGCAGACCTGCCCCGCGATGGCCGTGGCCGGCTCAAAGTGTTTCTCGGTGCCGCGCCGGGTGTCGGCAAAACCTACGCCATGTTGCAAGCGGCCCACACCCAGTTACGCCAAGGGGTGAAAGTCATTGCCGGCGTCGTCGAAACCCACGGCCGGGCCGAAACCGAAGCCCTGCTCGGCGGCTTGCCACAGCAGCCGTTGGTGCGTTCGCAATACCGTGGCGTGTTGCTTGAAGAAATGGACCTCGACGGTCTGATCAAAGCCAAACCGAAACTGGTGCTGGTCGACGAACTGGCACACACCAATGCACCCGGCAGCCGTCACGAAAAACGCTGGCAGGACATTCAGGAACTGCTCGCCGCCGGCATTGACGTGTACACCACGGTCAACGTCCAGCATCTGGAAAGTCTCAACGACCAAGTGCGCGGCATCACCGGTGTGCAGGTCCGCGAAACCCTGCCGGACTGGGTGTTGCAGGAAGCCTATGAACTATTGCTGATCGACTTGCCGCCACGGGAGCTGCTGGAGCGACTGCGCGATGGCAAGGTCTATGTGCCGGAGCAGGCGCGGGCGGCCATCGACGCGTTCTTTTCCCAGACCAACCTCACGGCCCTGCGCGAACTGGCAATGCAAACCGCGGCGGCTCAGGTCGATAACGATCTGGCCCAAGGGTATCGTCAGTTGGGGCAAGCGGCGCCGGCCGTGCGCGGGCGTTTGCTGGTGGGGGTCGACGGCGATGCCCAGGCTGAGCGCCTGGTACGGCATGCCAGCCGCGTGGCCCAGCGGCGGCACCTGCCCTGGAGCCTGGTGCACGTGGACAACGGCCGCGTGCGTGACGAACAGTCGCGCCTGCGCCTGCAAAGCGCTCAGCAACTGGCCGAACGGCTGGGCGGCGAAGTGGTGTTGCTGCGCGCCGGTGAAGTGGCGAAGACCCTGATCCAGCATGCCGCCGAACGCCGTGCCAGCCTGTTGTTGGTCGGTCAGTCCCGGCCGAGATTGCGCCGGCGTCTGTTCGGGGGCGGGCTGGCGGCGCGGCTGCTGCGCAATGCGCGCGGACTGGAAATCAACGTACTCGACAGCGATCACCAGCCGCATCAACCCCATCAGCGGTCGATGCATTCACTGGTCTGGTTCGACTACGCATTGGCGGTGGTGGCGACAGTTCTGGCCAGCGCCCTGGCGTGGGCCGTGGCGAGTGTTCTGCCATTGCCGAACATCTCGCTGGTGTTCCTCGCCGCCGTTTTGCTGGTGGCGGTGCGCAGCAGTCTCGGGCCGGCGCTGGCCTGTGCGGCGCTGTCGTTTCTGACCTATGACTTCCTGTTCATTCCGCCTAATTTCTCTTTCAGTATCCAGCGCGAAGAAGACGTGCTGACCTTGTTGTTCTTCCTGCTGATGGCTGCCCTCACCGGCAACCTCGCGGCGCGCCAGCGCAGGCAATTGCAGGCACTGCGCGATACCCAGGAAGAAACCACCGAATTGCTTGACCTGTCGCGCAAACTTACCGCCGCCACCGACCGCCAGGCCGTGGTCAGCGCGGCTGCCCAACACCTCAATGGATGGAGCGATGTGCAACTGTGCCTGCTCAATCGCGACGGGCAGAGTGGCTGGAAAGTCGAAACCGGTGGCCCGCTGGAGTTCTCCGAAGCCGAACGCGCCGCCGCCGATTGGGCCTGGCAGCACGATCAACCGGCGGGTGCGGGCACCGGCACCTTGCCGTTCGGCCGCTGGTGGTGGTGGCCGTTATCGGTGGAGGACGGCCCGCTGGCGTTGCTCGGCGTATGTGCCAGGGAAGGCCAGACCCTGAGTGGCCAGCGCCGACGCTTGTTGACCGCGCTGAGCCAGCCGCTGGCCCAGGCGCTGGCCCGGGCGCAACTGGCTGATGATCTGGAAGCGGCGCGGCTGCACGGCGAAACCGAGCAATTGCGCAGCGCCTTGCTGGCTTCGGTGTCCCACGACTTGCGCACTCCGCTGACGTCCATGCGCGGCAGTATCGACAGCCTGCTGGCCCTGGGTGAGGCGATCCCGCTGGAGGATCGACGTGAGTTGCTCGAAGGCACCCGCGATGAAGCCGAACGCCTCGACCGCTACATTCAAAACCTGCTCGACATGACCCGGCTCGGCCACGGCGCGCTGAAGCTGGCACGGGACTGGGTGTCGCCGGCCGATATCATCGGCAGTGCGCTCAATCGCTTGCGCGCGGTACTCGCGTCGCTGCAGGTCAGCACCGAAGTACCGGCGCAATTGCCGCTGCTGTACGTGCACGCCGCGCTGATCGAACAGGCACTGGTCAACGTGGTGGAAAACGCCGCGCGGTTTTCGCCGCACCACGGACGTTTGCAATTGCGCGCCGGGGCCGATGACAGTGAGCTGTTTTTCTCGGTCTGCGATGAGGGACCGGGGATTCCGGAGGCGGAACGGGCGAAGATTTTCGACATGTTCTACACCGCGGCGCGGGGTGATCGTGGCGGGCAGGGTACCGGGCTGGGGTTGGCGATTTGTCAGGGCATGGTCGGTGCCCATGGCGGGCGCATCAGCGTTGCCGACGGTATCGAGGGGCGCGGCACCTGCATCACGTTGCACCTGCCGCTACAGCCTCAGCCGGGATACGAGAGTGAAGCCTGATCGTGCTTGCGCTACTCTCTTGCCTCTTCTTTGTGTTGATGTGAATTCATGAGCCAGACCGCGACCATTTTGGTCATCGACGACGAACCGCAGATCCGCAAATTCCTGCGCATCAGCCTCGTTTCCCAGGGCTATAAAGTGCTGGAGGCCGGCACCGGCAGTGAAGGATTGGCACAAGCGGCGTTGAACAAACCGGACTTGCTGGTGCTCGATCTCGGCTTGCCGGACATGGACGGCCAACAGGTATTGCGCGATTTTCGCGAATGGTCGACGGTGCCAGTGCTGGTGCTCTCGGTGCGCGCCGGTGAAGGGCAGAAGGTCGAAGCCCTGGATGGCGGTGCCAATGACTACGTGACCAAGCCGTTCGGCATTCAGGAATTCCTGGCACGGATTCGTGCGTTGTTGCGCCAGGCGCCCGTCGGCGAGGTGCAACAAGCGGCGCTGACCTTTGGTCCGTTGACGGTCGACCTGGCGTATCGCCGGGTGCTGCTCGACGATGTCGAAGTCGCCCTGACTCGCAAGGAATACGCCGTGCTGGCGCAACTGGCGCGACATCCCGGGCGGGTGATCACCCAGCAGCAATTGCTCAAGGACATCTGGGGGCCGACTCACACCGAAGACACTCACTACCTGCGCATCGTGGTCGGGCACTTGCGCCAGAAGCTGGCGGATGACCCGACCCGGCCGCGGTTTATCGTCACTGAGGCAGGGGTGGGGTATCGGTTGTTGAGTGAGAGCAGCCTTTAGTTTTGTGCTGAATGATCCGGCCCCATCGCGAGCAAGCTCGCTCCCACATGGGATCCTGGTCAAACACAAATTTTGTGAACACCGAAGATTTACTGTGGGAGCGAGCCTGCTCGCGAAGAGGCACTGATAGTCACCCGAGAACTTTCAGGCGTTCAGTTCTGCTCATTCTCATACCGATCCAGCGTATCCCGCGCAATCTCCCGTCCCAGCGCGATCAGCTCCGGCGCCTTGTAGAACTCGAAAAACCGACACACGCGTTTAGGCACGTTGATCAGGATGTCCGGCGGATACCCGGCAATCTTGTACTGCGCCAGCGACGTCTGCATCACCTCGAAACTCTGGTTGATCAAATCCAGCAAGGACGCCGGCCCGACGTTGTCGATGATGAACGAACCGGTGGCGGAGCGGGGCGCGCCACTGGTTTGCGGAGTTGCCGCGGGTTGCTGCGCTTGGGGCTCGGGGGATTCGATCCACGGGTTGAAGTCTGCACCTTCGGCCTTCAAGGCTTCCTGTTCCAGAACCAACAATTGTTCAGCCTGTTTGCGCCGGAACGGCAACTTCGAGCCGACGGAGTTGATCAAGCTGTCGAAGCGGGTCTTGAAGGCGGCGGGACGCTGGATGACCGGCAATTGATAGTGGCGCTGGTTGGTGGAGTTGAGGTTGACCGCGATGATCAAATCGCAATGGCTCGACACGACGGGCACGATCGGCAGCGGGTTGAGAATGCCGCCGTCCACCAACATGCGGTTGCCCTGCATCACCGGGGTAAACAGGCTGGGAATCGCTGCCGAGGCGCGCATGGCCTGATGCAGGCAACCTTCCTGGAACCAGATTTCCTGCTGGTTCGTCAGGTCGGTGGCAACCGCGGTGTAGGGAATACGCAAATCTTCGATGTTGATCTCGCCGACGATCTTGCGGATCTGTCCGAAGACTTTCTCGCCACGGATCGCCCCCAGACGAAAACTGACGTCCACCAGACGCAACACGTCGAGATAATCCAGGCTCTCGATCCAGTCGCGGTAATCATTGAGTTTGCCGGCGGCGTAGATCCCTCCCACCACCGCGCCCATGGAGCAACCGGCGATACAGGCAATGTCATAGCCGCGCCGTTCGATCTCTTCAATGACCCCAATATGCGCATAACCCCGCGCTCCACCCGAGCCCAATACCAGCGCGACACGCTTTTTCATGAATCGCCCTCGTTCGAATGGTTCAACAATGCACCCAACGAGGGTCATGCTTCAATCGCCATGGTCGTTCGATGGGGCACGAGCGTCGTATTTTCGACACTCCGTGGCGGCACATGGTTATTCTCGTCAGCGCTATAGTTTGCACAGCGGACCAACGGCACTTTTCAGGTGCCACACCGTCTTACCTGCACGACTGTTGACCTATCTTTGAGGAGTGAGTGATGAAAGCCTGGATCTGCGTACCATTGATTGCCCTGGCGCTCGCCGGTTGTGCCGGCAAAACCGCTTATCGCGACAGTTGCGGTAGTAACCTGGATGCTGCATGGCATGAACTGGACCTGGCCAAGGCCGAAGGTTTCGCCGGGACCGTCAGCTACTCCAAAGCCTTGTCGCTGCTGACCGCGGCCAAGACCCAGCAACAATTCGAGGGGTTCGAAGGCTGCTCCCACAAGGCCGAGAAAGCCCGTTTCTATATTCGTGAGTCGCGCGCGGGGCGTTGAAGGCAAAAAGCAGCTGCAGGCTCTAAGCTATGATCTGCAAGACTCATCGGGTTTACAGCTCGTAGCTTGCAGCCTGGCGCTGTTTACGGAGTAAACCCCCATGATCGATCGGTTGGTGGCTCGTGTCCTGGGCCTGGAAATTCGTCTGCTGGCCTGTCAGGCTCGCTTGAAAGACCGTACAGACCCTGAAGCGTTACACGATCTGCGCACAACCACGCGTCGGTTACGCAGCCTGTTGCGCCCCTTGCGCGGGCAGCCCGGTGTCGAGCAACTGGAAGCGGCCGCCTCCCGGGTGGGCGGCCTGACCACGCCTTTACGTGATCGCGAAGTGCTGGCGGCGTACCTGCTCCAGCACCATCAACCCCAAGCCGCGCGGCGACGCACGGCGCAAATGGCCAAGGCCTATCCGGCCGTGGCGGCCAGCCCTGAACTTGCGCAATTGCTGATCGTCCTCGATGCATTTCCGCGTTTTCTGCGCGCCGCCCAGCGCCTGGGATTGCTCAAGGGCTTACGCAAGCGCATCGAAAAACGCCTGAGCAAGCAGTGGGAGAAACTCGACGAGGCACTGCACGACCCGGCCCATGACCGTCATCGGCTGCGCCTGCTGATCAAGCGTGTGCGCTATGGCATCGACGCTTACCCCGAGCTGGACCGTTTGCCGAAAGCGGCCATGCCCCGGTTGAAATCGGCCCAGGGCGCACTGGGCGATTGGCACGATTGCGTGCAATGGCTGGCCATGGCTGAACAGGAAGCGGATTTGCAGCCCTGTGTTGCGGTCTGGACAACCACCATGGCCGAGGCTGAACAGCGTGCGGACCTTGTGCTGGAAAAGCTCACCAAGGCCTGTTTCAAATCCTGAAAACACCGGAGATCCATTGTAGGAGCGAGCCTGCTCGCGATAGCGGATTAACATTCAGCACACATCGTGACTGTTAGACCGCTATCGCGAGCAGGCT
>NZ_JAHBDJ010000024.1:0-82731 GCF_019956375.1 Pseudomonas sp. GL-R-19
GTCGGCCCGGACAGTCTCGATGAAAGCCTTCCAGGTTGCCCAGAAACAGAAGGCTGAAGCCGCTGTCGCCCAAAGCAAAGCCAAGGCGACCGACCGCAGCAACGGCTGATCGGTGTAGCGCGTCCCCATACACAAAATCCAGTGTATTGATTCCACAGCTATAAGCAGCCTTTCACGAAGGGCTGCTTCACGCCCTGGCCGCGCAGGGCCGAGAAGGCCGGAAAAGATCGACATACGAGTCATTTCGAAACGATATTACGTGATGTCTGATGCTTACTAGTATCTCCAGCGATGGATAAATCACTGGAGCAATCATGGACAGATTATCGTCAACTTCATCGTCTCAAACAGCCGTTACTGTCGTTCCTGAATCCAGATTCATGCAGAACTATCGCATCGCCAGTGCCGTTCACGGTGGCAGCTCGGCGTCGGCGATCATGAACGGGAACGGCGACGTGGAGCTGTTTACCAGCGGCACCGATACGCTGGTCTGGAACATCTACCCCGATCCCGCCAGCGCCAGCGCCAGCTCTTCCACCCAGACTGGACTGGCCGGCGAGGTGATTGCTACAGGGCTGACACCCTCGGGCAATATCGTGGTGTTCGTGGCCCAGGGCACCAACCTGTTGTACACCGTCGAACAGCCGCAATCGAAAAACCGCTGGTCACCTGCAAAGATGATCGATGTGCCGCTGCCGTCCAAGGCCCGGCGCATTGCGAAGATTTCCACGGCGCAGATTGGCAACAAGCTGTACATCGGTGTGCTGGTCGAGGCCGACGCCAGTGTCGGTATCATCTACAACCTCAGTTGGGGGGTCTGGGACACCAAGGCACCTGTAGCACTCAACCGCACCACCTTGCAGCTTCAGACCCTGAACGCGGTCTGGACCGGCAACGCCGACGCCAACGTGGCCTTCAGCGTCTACGACACCATCATCTTGCAGTACGTCATCAGCACCGGGCAGCTGGTTCGGCCAAAGATTGCCGCGAACTTTCGCAGCATCGACGTGGCCGCCACGACGGACTCGGTGGGCAACACCCAGGTCCTGGCGATCCTTGCCGATGGCAACGCCTACACCTTGATCGGTGGCGGTGCGCAACCGTTCAGTTGGGCGCAGGTGAGTATCGGTGCCTCCTTCAAGCAAGTCTGCTTGCTGCCGTCCCGCCCGCTGCTCAATGGCCTGTTGCTGGGCGCGGACAATACGCTGCATCACACCGTGCAATCCAGCCAGGCCACCGCCGGCTGGCTACCACCGGCGCCGGTGTACAGGGGCGTCCAGTCATTTTGCGCGACGCTGGATGAGGATGGCCTGGAGGTGTTTGCCCTCAAGGCGCAGCAAAACACCGTGACGCATCTTACGAGGGACAGCCGCAGCACCAACTGGGAAATCGCCCCGCTGGAAATTCAGGCCAGTGGCAGCATCGAGGACTTCCCCTCGTACAGCACCGACGTGGCGTTGTTCAGTCAGTTGGGAGCACCGTTGGTGGAAACACCTGTCCTGGTCTGGACAGCTGACGCCTCGCGCCTGTCGATCAATGGCAGTGTGTATTACGTCACGCCTCGGCGCCCCATCCGGGTGCTGACCAACAGCGCCGGGGTCTTGTCCATCGCCCAGCAGACAGGTGCACTGGCAATTCCGCCGGTGCTGATCAATGTGCCGAATCTGATGTCGCCGGGCGAGGCCATCGAGATTCGCCAGAATGCCGATGTTCAGGATTCGTTGAGCAAGACCACCGGCAACCAGTTGATGGACGCCAAGCTGGCAAACGGCAAGCCCTTGCTGACGGATCAGTACCATAAACAGGACACCGCCAACGCGGTGGCCGAAGCCGTGTCCCGCAGCATGAACCTGACCGGCTCGGCGTTTCTTCTGACACAGACCGGGACCCCTTATCTGGATGCCCGCAGGCCCAGGGCCGGAGTTGCGCTGCACACCGAAAACGGCGCCCATCAGGCGCTCGACCTCGCGGCCATGCCAGAGCAGCATTGGCAGCTGTCAGTGAAAAACGGCGGGCTGGTATTTACCGACCTGTCGGCGGAGTCGGCGCTCGGCACCTTGCTGACACTGCGCAGCAGCGCCGTCTCGGCGGGATTTTTCGATTGGCTGGAGGACATCGGGGATTTCATCGCTGGAGTCGCCTCGGGCATCATCGAGGTGGTCGACTATGTCGTCAGTAAAGTGGCGGGCGGGATTCGAGCGGCCTTCCACTTTATCGTCGACGGCGTGACGTATCTGTTCGAAACGCTTATCGACACGGTGGAGAAAGCCTTCGATCTGGCCGAGTCGGTATTCGCGGCGGTCAAGGTGTTCTTCCAGGAACTGTATGAGTGGCTGGCATTCCTGTTCAACTGGAATGACATCTTGCGCACCCACGACGCGCTGGCCCATGTCGTCAACACCGGGTTCGACTTTCTCGCCGGCGCCACCAGCGGTATCCAGAGCAAAGTCGACAAGGGTATCAATACCTTGCAGGGGCAGTTGCAACAGTGGTTCGAGCAGGCCCGGAGCACGATTGCCGGCACCCACAGCCTGGGCGGCTATGAGCGGGCCAATACACCGGACGATCCGACCACCAGCAAGTCGGTGGCCAACAACATTGTCTACAACGGACTGGTGAACAACGCGTCCTGCGCTTCGTCGGCGCAAGGCACCCTCCTTCTGGCCAACGAGTTGGGAGACCCGCTCAGTGACTTCATTGCCAAGCTCTCGAACCTGGCGGATTTCACCGAGTCGTCCCAGGCCTTTGCCCAGGCGCTCGCCTACATCCAGGACCTGGGAAGCAACCCCGACCAGATTTTCCGCAAGTTGCTGGCGGCGCTGATGAGCGTGGTCGAAGGCGTCCTCCAGGCGATCCTGTCCGGCGTCCAGTTGGTGGTCGATGCCATGCTGCAACTGGTGCAGAGCTTTGTCACCAGCATCAAGGGCCTGCTCAATGCCGAGTGGAACATTCCGTTTGTCAGTGACCTCTATCGCCTGGTCACCAATGGTTCGAAGCTGACCACGCTGGATCTGGTGGCGCTGGTGCTGGCGGTCCCCGGCACGATTCTCTTCAAGGCGCTCAAAGGCGCTGCGCCCTTCCCGGACAGTGGCAGCGTTGCTCAATTCAAAACCAGTCTCAACGCGCAGCGGCTGCTGGCCGCTACCGGTTTGAGTTCGGTTTCCGGGCGGGCGCGCAACCGGGTGTCCGATGATCCGTGGACCGGCTTCCTGCCCCGGGAAATGGCCATGGTCACCGGTTTGCTGGGGTCCGTTTCGTACTTCTTCTATGGGGCACTGACCGCCTTGGGTGACGGGATGCCACCGGAGTCGGCGCCACCGCCGGTCATTGGCTATGTCGCCTACATGCTGGAGGTGTCGGCGCAACTGTGCAGTTGCCCGTGGATCCTCTCCGCCGGATCGCCGGGATGCACCACCGCCGATGGCGCCGGGCGCACGCTGTGGATCTACACCTGGCTCGGCCTGGTGCTGGACGGGGTGTTCCTCGCCCAATGGAAACGCATGCCCGAAAACAAGGACGATATCGGTGTGGTCGCCACGTTCATCTACGGCCTGGGCCATCTCGGGGTGGCGATCCCGGCCTCCATTGGTCAAAGCGGTACGACGGTGGCGTTGAATGTCGTGCCCTGCCTTCCGGAAATCTGCAAACCGCTACGTTTGACCCGCGTGGTCGCGGCCACCAAGGGCATTTCCCTCGTGGGGCAAGCGGCCCTGGATGCCATTTGCTACACCTCCACCACCGTGCTCAACGTGTTGGCGGTCAGTGCTGCAACCCAACCCCCCACCCAGGATGTTGCGCAGACGCGTACCACCATCCTTCCAGCCTGAGTCAAAAGGAGTTTGACATGTTAATTGTCTCTAAAAGCCCGGCTGCGGTAGGCCATGGCCGCTTGCTTCGCGGACCTGCCGCCTTGCCGTCAATCGACGTACAGAGCCTCGCCGCGACCTACAGCCAGGGTATCTACATGCGGCCCAACCAGAGCAACGAAGGCACGGTGCCGGCGGGCTCGCCGCTCTCTGCCTGTCCCGACATCTGGATTGCCGGGATGCCGGTGCCCAACTACCAGAGCGCCCTGGCCACCGCGACCAGCTACGCCACCCAGTCCGCCGACAACATCACACAAGGACACCCCAATTACATCTATATCCGCGGCAAAAACGGCACAGCCATTCCCCGTACCACCAAGGTCCAGCTATATGGTGTGCCTTGCGCGGCCATCCAGTGGCCGAGCAACTGGGCAAACTTTTCCATCCCCACCGATCAGGACCACCCGGACGGCACGCCGCCGATCTACGTGTCCTCGATGGTCAATCTGGGGGCCGGCACGATCGGCGTCGCGGCGGATACCTTTGTCTGGGCCAACCCGCAGCCGCCCACCGATGGCAGTAGCCACTATTGCCTGATTACCTGGCTTAACAATGCCAACAACCCGTTCCCGGATGTGCTCACGCAGCTGGACATGTCAGCCCTGATCACCAACAACCTGCAGTTTGGCTGGCGCAACGTGTCCATGCAGTCGGCCCAGTCGCCGACGATTCAGATCAGCACTCAACTGATCATCCCTGACGATGTCAGCGCCGGCAGCCGAGAGTATTCACTGCAGGTCACCAACAACGGGTTCGCGCCCAATACCGATGGCCGCGGCTGGACCTTTGACCTCACTTGCAGTCGCACCGATGCCAAGGGCAAGCCGATTTCCATCGTCAATACCGCCATGCCTGACCAGGGGCATTTCGTCGGTGTGCGTTGCTGGCTGGAACCGGGCTATAGCGCCACCCTCACATTGAACCTGTACCGCAATAGCGGGCCGGTCTCGTTGCCGGGGGCCTCGATGGATATCACGCCGGCCTATTACTCCGATGGCACAAAGGCCGAGCTGGAAGAAGCACTGCAACGGGGACTGGTGGATTTTGCACTGTCCCATGCCTTGCACAGCGCCTATCGCGGCGGCACCACCGCCGACATCCGGCCACGGCCTGTCGTGCTGTTGGGTGCTGATGGTCTGCGAATCAAATAATCGAACAAGGAGTTCACGTCATGAGCGAAGCCGTCGTCAATTTATTCAGCCGTAGTACCGCAGGCGCCAAAGACATTTATCTGCGCAACAACCTGGCGTCCAAGGGGAGCGTGCCGTTCTCGCCGCCGTTGGGGCTGTGCCCTGACATCATCCAGAGCGAAACTCCGGTACCGGGGTTCGAGAATGAGTTCAGCTCCATCGACAGCTGGCAGAAGTCCTATAACGTCGAGCCGGCGGGAGGACGCCCCAACTACTATTACGTGCGCGGCATGAATGGTAGCCAGGTCACCCCGACCGACTCGTTTTCCCTGTATTACAGCCAGGCACAGGTGTTCATGCTGCCTGCCAGTTTCAAGGGCAACCTGCTGAGTACCGAGTCAGGCGCCGAGGCGTCCGCCGTCACTGCGCCACCGGGGCACATCGGTGTCGGCGAGCAAGCGTTTGTCTGGACGCCGCCACTGGTCAATCGTGACGGTTACTTCAACCTGATCGCCCAGCTCAACAGTGGCTGCCACCCCGACCCCGTACCGCCGGTGAGCAACTGGCTGGACCTGGCGAAACTGATTGGCCAGACCCCGACCTTCGGTTTTCGCAACCAGGCGGTCGTCAGTGGCAATCAGTGGGTACGTCGTCAGGAGTTGCGGGTTCCGGCCAGCTTCGCCTCGACCGCGCTCACCATTACACTGTCCGCCACCGGTCTGACCGGTACCACCGTCTGCCTGTTGTGCGACACCGTGGCGCCCAATCAGAAGCCGATCGTGCTTGGGCCGTTGACCGTCCCGGCAGACGGACAGCTGACCGGCGCGCAGTTCACCATACCGGCGGGATATACCGCCAACCTGGCAGTGCAGTTCTGGAACCTGGACAACGTGCAGGTTGCGCCGGGCTCCACCCTGCGGGTGACGTTTGGCTATCCGGTCACCACGGGGGCGGAGTTTGAGCGGGCCGTGCAGGAGCAACTGGTCAATCATTCATTCCACGACGAGTTGAGCCAGCCGCTCAGTGCATCGATCCAGCCCAAGGCCATGGCCATTGTCAGCCAACTGACCTTTACGACAGGGTCATAACGGCAAGGCAAGCCTTGCAGATTGAAGAATGCCCGTATCGTGAGATACGGGCATTTTTTAGGTTCCTCACGCAATCCCGGGGAGCACATATAACGAAATATCTGTAGGGGCTGCCGAAGGTTCGGCAGCTCCTACAGGGGAATGCGTGCACCACCAAACAACGAGGTCGAGCGTTAGCTCGCCTCGCGGTGCTGTTGCGGTGCACGCCCCCTCGTGAGGCCGAGCGCAGGTTCTGCGCAGTGGGCAACCCGGCATGGATGCCGGGTTAGCCGCCGCCGGCCATGGATGGCCGATGGCGGCGGGCCCTGTAGGAGCGAGCTTGCTCGCGAAAAACCTGAGAGCACCGCGGGGTGTCAGGCTCCCCGCGTCATCGTTGACCTCCATCGCGAGCAAGCTCGCTCCTACAGGCCGGGCGGCGTTCCGCTCTTCCAAGTGACCCGCCGTCAGGGCGGAACCCTAAGTGGCCGTTACCGCAGCAATGAATATGTACACCAGGAAGAAAACGCTCGGCCGTCAGTTGCCATCGCTTCAAGCCAGCTCCTACAGGTAACGGTGCTCCCCGGGATTGCGTGAAGGACCTTTTTTATGGAGCCAGTATTTTTCGCTCTTGACGCGTGACCGCCCTGGTTTTCCTGAAGAAAATACCGTAGACAATCGACAGCACCAGCAGGAATGGCACACCGAACACCAGGGTCATCTTGAAGGCCTCAGTGAAATAGGTCGTGATCATCACCGCCCCCATCAGCACCAGCCCCAGCAATGTGCTGTAGGGAAACAGACGCATGCGGAACGACAGTTTGCGGTTGCCATTGCGTTCGTGAAAACGACGGAAACAGTAGTGCGTGAGGAAGATCATGAACCAGGTAAAGATCGCGCCGAACATCGAGATCGCCATCATCAGGGTGAACGAACTTTCCGGGTACAGGATGTTGAGCAAGGTCGCCAGGGCGATCCCCGAACTCGAAAGCAACAGCGCGTTCAACGGGATCCCGGTCTTGCTCAACGCACCCATGGATTTTGGCGCGTAGCCGGCACGGGACAGGCTGAACATCATGCGCGTGGTGATGTACAACTGGCTGTTCATCGCCGACAACGCGGCAATCAGGATCACGAAATTCATCACGCCGGTGGCGCCGGGAATGCCGATGGCTTGCATCACCGTGACGAACGGACTTTGGGCATTGCCTGCCTGGACCCAGGGCACGATCGCCAGCATCAACGCCAGGGTCATCAGGTAGAACACCACCAGGCGCACGATAGTCCCGCGAAAGGCTTTCTTCACCGCCTGCTCCGGGTCTTTTGCTTCGCCGGCGGCCACCGCGATCATCTCCACGCTCAGGTAGCTGAAGATCGACACGATCACCGCGATCCACATCCCTTGCAGGCCATTGGGGAAGAAGCCGCCGTGAGCAGTGTAATTGTGCACGCCGTACTCCGGATTGCCGGAACCGAATACCACATACACCGCCAGGATGATGAAGCCGACAATCGCGCCGATCTTGATGGTCGAGAACCAGTACTCGAAGGTGCCGAAGGTCTTCACGCTGATGGCATTGAGCACGATCAACACGCTGGAGAACGAAACAATCCAGATCCACTCCGGCACGTTGGCAAACCAGTACTTCATGTACATCGCCACCGCCGTCACTTCCGTGCCGACCGCGAGCACGATCGCTGCCCAGTAGGCATAGCGCACCAGGAACCCGGCCAGCGGGCTGACATAAAATTCGGCGTAGGCACCGAACGAACCCGAGGTCGAATGGGCCACGGTCATTTCCGCCAGGCAACCCATCAGCAGCAAGGTGATGATTGCTCCGATGGCATAGCTGAGCAATACGCTCGGCCCGGCATACCCGATGGCATAGGCGCTGCCCATGAACAGCCCGGTGCCGATTGCACCGCCAATGGCGATCATGCTCATTTGCCCCGACGTCAGCTGACGCTGCAGGCCGTGTTCACGGTTGGATATCGTTTCGAAACCGCAGTTATCGGTCATTTTTATGTCCTCTGGATTTTATCTTTCTTGAAGAGCACGTCGTAGGTTTAACGGTGGGGATCAGCCACGCACAGCAGGACACGGATCAGAAAATACTCAGCGGATACTCGATGATCACCCGGACTTCGTTGTTGTCCGTGGTGTCGGCGCGGGCGACCTGCGCAGTGGAACGCACACTGGCCTGACGCACGCGTATTGAAAGATCCCTGGCCTTGCCCGACTGCACGACATAGCGCGCCTCGATGTCGCGCTCCCAGCGCTTGCCGTCATCGCCGTAACGTCCATAGGCGCCATTGGGTCCGCCGTCGTAATGGCTGTCATCGATGTGGTCGCCACTGACGTAACGCGACATGAAGCTCAGGCCCGGCACGCCGAAAGGCGCCATGTCCAGGTCGTAACGCAGTTGCCATGAGCGTTCGTTGGGGGCGTTGAAGTCGAGAACCTGAATCGAGTTGGCGAGGAAGATCGACGTGCCTGGCTGCTGGTCGAAGCCCAGGTAATCGAACGGCTCGTCGCCATCGACCCGCTGGTACGCCAGGGTCAACCGATGGGCACCGAATTTGTACGCGGTGGACAACGACCAGGTGGTGTTGTCGATCTTGCCGGCCAGGCTCTGGCCGCTGTCGTTGGTGCGATAGAGATTGAAATCCAGGTTCAGCGACTGGCCTTCGCCAAGGGCAAAGGTGTAGTTGGTATTGGTGTAGTACTGGCGCCAGATGTCGGTGAACTGCGAACCGTACAGGCTGACACTCAGTTGATCGCTCAGGGCATAACTGCCGCCCAGATAATCGACGCTGCGGGTTTCCACGCCGGCGTACAGCGCTTTGAGCGCGCCATTGGCATTGGTCGAATTACTGTCGTTGCCGGCGGTGAAATGACCGATGTCCAGTTGCAACGCCTTGAGTTCATTGCTGGTCAATTGAAAGCCTGTGGCACTGCTGGTGAACAGGCGCGCATTGCCGGTGCCGAACACCGGGTTGAGCGGGGTCAGGTTGCCGTACTTGAGTTCGGTCCGGGAAATCCGCGCCTTCACCGCACCGCCCGCTTCGGAATACTCATCCTCGGGACGACCATCGGCATCGACCGGCAGCAAACCCGTGCCCGTGCGTCCCTTGCCACTGTCGAGCTTGAGACCCAACTGCGCATAGGCATCGACCCCGAATCCCACCGTTCCCTGGGTGTAGCCGGAGCGGTAGTCGAGCATGATCCCGTGGGCCCACTCGTCCCGATAGTTCTGACCGCCCGGGTTGTTGAGGTTGTTGCGGTAGAAATAGAAGTTACGGTTGGTCAGGGTCAGGCTGCTGTCTTCGACAAATCCGTTGTCGGTGGCGGCACAGGCCATTTGGCCAAGACAGCTGGAAATGGCGAGCGGCAAGGCAGGCCAGAGGGACAGTTTCATTCTGCGTGCTCCTTATTATTGTGATTGCAGAACTGGTTATTGCCGGCGGCCGAAGCCCTGCCGCGGAGAAAATCCTGCGGCAGGAATCGGAGGCCGAAAGGTTCAGGTCACGCTGTGGCGAACCTGGAATTGCGCTTGCGACCAGGTGTTCCGGTCGAGGATCTCGCCGAGGATCTGCACCGCATCCCAGACTTCGGTGAAGGTCGTGTACAGCGGGGTGAAACCGAAACGCATGATGCGTGGCTCGCGGTAATCACCAATCACGCCTCGCTCGATCAGGGCCTGGATCACCGCATAACCTTCGGGGTGTTCGAAGCTGACGTGGCTGCCACGTCTGGCATGCTCACGGGGTGTGATCAACTTCAGTTCGTGAGCCGCGCAACGCTGCTCGACCAATTCGATGAACAGGTCCGTCAGGGCCAGGGATTTGCGGCGCAGGCTGGCCATGTCGGTCTGGGCGAACACGTCCAGGCCGCACTCGACCATCGCCAAAGAGGTAATCGGCTGGGTACCGCACAGGTAGCGCGCGATGCCGCTGCTCGGCTCGTAATGCGACTCCATGGCGAACTGCCGCGAATGGCCGAACCAGCCGGACAACGGCTGCGGCACCAGATCGCACAACTCTGGCGAAACCCAGACAAAGGCCTGCGAACCCGGCCCGCCATTGAGGTACTTGTAGGTGCAGCCGATGGCGTAATCGGCACCCGCCTGATGCAGGTCGACCGGCACCGCGCCGGCGGAATGAGCCAGATCCCAAATAGCCAGCGCGCCACATTCGTGGGTCAGCTCGGTCAGGGCCTGCATGTCGTGCATGTAGCCGGTCTTGTAATTGACGTGGGTGAGCATGACCACCGCCGTGTCCTGGTCAATCGCTTGCGGCAGCGCTTCAGGACTGTCCACCAGGCGCAGGGTGTAACCCTGTTGCAGCATTTGCGCGAGGCCCTCGGCGATGTACAGGTCGGTGGGGAAATTGCTCGACTCGCTGACGATCACCCGCCGCTGCGGCGACCTCGTGGCCTGTACGCGCAAAGCGGCGCTCAGCACTTTGAACAGGTTGATCGAGGTGGTATCGGTCACCACGACTTCACCCTCCCCCGCACCGATCAAGCCCGCCAGGCGGTTGCCCAGACGTTCGGACAGCTCGCGCCAGCCTGCGCTGTTCCAGCTGCGGATCAAGCCATTGCCCCACTCCTCGGCGACCACCGCTTGCGCCCGGGCCAAAGCAGCGACCGGCCGCGCACCCAAGGAATTGCCGTCGAGATAAATAACGCCCTCGGGGAGCGCAAACTGCCGGCGCAGGGGCGCCAGAACGTCCTGGGCATCAAGCGCCAGGCAACTGTTTCTTGTCGTCATCGGGTGTCCTGTTTTTTGTTATGCGACGCCATCCGGGCAGGTTGCAGCAGCCGGCTCCGGCGCCCTGATTCAAGGCACTTCACTTGCCTTTCGGTGGAGAGATAATGAACGAACCTTTGAAGAATTTTCGTGCAAAGTAATCGGTCATGTAGTAGTTATTTCGCAGAATATTCGAATCAACGCCCAATAAACGCGGATTTATTCAAACCATGAATCTTGACTCGACAGACCTGCGAATCCTGCATCAATTGCAACAGGATGGCCGTATCAGCAATCAGGAATTGGCGGAGAAAGTCGCCTTGTCACCCTCGGCTTGCCTGCGCCGTTTGCGCCTGCTGGAAAGCGAAGGAATCATCACCGGCTATCGCGCGGTGCTGAATGCCGAACGGCTGGGCATTGAACTGGAAGCCATCGTTCATGTGTCGCTGCGACAGGACGTCGAGGACTGGCACGAGACCTTCATCAAGAAGGTTCAGCAGTGGCCGGAGGTGGTCACCGCGTATGTCGTTACCGGGGCGAGCAACTATGTGTTGCGGGTCCAGGCCCGCAACCTCAAGCACTTCTCGGATTTCATCGTCAACCACCTCAACCGCACCGCCGGCGTCACCGATATACGTTCGGAAATCGTCCTGCAAAAAATCAAGGAGCGCGAGCAACTGCTGGATCTGGTGGTACGCAAGTAAGGACGCCGACCTTCAATGCCCGTGCAGGCGCCGGGCTTCGTTGCGCTGCAAGGTCATGCTCGGGGTTTCGTCGAACAGCTTGCGGTACTCGGTGGAAAAACGCCCCAGGTGCATGAACCCCCAGCCCATCGCGATCGCGGAAATATTGCGTGCCGAACCGTGCTCAAGCATCTCCTGGCGCACGGCGTTCAAGCGGTACTTTTTCAGGTAGACCATCGGCGACATGGCGAAGTACTTCTTGAACGCATCGAACAACTTGAAGCGCGAAACGCCGGCAGCGGCCTCGATGTCCTCCAGGTGCAACGCTTCGCGGGCGTTGTCGTGGATGTACTGTCGAGCCCTGATCAGGTAATACGGCAACTTCACGCCCAGCACATCCCGCAGCGCCTGCGAATAGTTGTTGGGCTGGGCCAGGATCAGGCCCTTGATCAGCGAGCTTTCAATGTCCCGGGTGAAGGCCACTTGTTCGAAGAGTTCGCTGCTGCGCGCAAGCTCGTCGATGAAATAACGCGCCATGCGCCACCACGACGCCGATGCGCCATCGATCGCATCCATCACCGGCTCGAAGCGCAGCGGCGCGTCCAGAGGCCGTTGCAACATCCCCTCCAGCGCTTCGCTCATCGCGATACGCGTAATCACCACCTGAACCTTGCGACAGTCACCGGAGATCGCCAGCAGCTGGTTTTCATTGGGCGACACGATGACCCCTTGATCGCGGTCGGACCTGAGCACGCTGCCGTCCTTGCTCAGCTCCTGTTGGCCCACCAGCGGCAAGCTCAGGCTGTAGCTGCTGAAGTGCTCGGCGTCTTCGATATCGATGGTGACGTCGGTGCCGTATTCGATGGTGCCCAGGGTGGTGGCCATCGATTTGAACATGTTGGCATTGTGATGAAAGCGAATCCGTTCGGGGGTCGCGCTCACCAGTCGATGGGGCCCGCAGATACCGGACATCCAGCTTCTGGCGGCCTCCAGGTCATCGCTGTCGACACGAATGTCGCGAAACTGCGGATCCACTTTGCTGCTCATCACGGTGCACTCACAGGCAATATTTTCGGTGCGCTCTGACGGCGCGTACCAGGCTGGAAAGGAGCAACTTCCACGCCATGAATCGTCGGCGCCCACTTAACGGATAGTGATCGGCAACCAAGCGGATAAGGCATGGCTGACAAAGCCGCAAAAGCACTCGACCAGCACTTGACCAGCACTTGGTGTAGCGCAAAACATTATCTGATTGGCGCAATCACGTGCAGCCGTTTATCACCTGGTGCGCAATTTGTGTCATCGATGCCCAACCCACTGTTACCTGTCCCCAATTTACGGACTGCCTTCACCAACTTATCGGAAAGACCGCCACCCGCCCCGCTCCTCTAATGAGCGCACCGATTAGCCCAATAAAAAAGGTTCTTCACGCAAACCCGGGAAACTGTAGGAGCCAGCTTGCTGGCGATGGACTCAAGTACGCCGCGTTTATCCGGTTTACTCGCGTTATCGTTAACGACCTTCGCTGCGATGCGGCGACCCGACAAGCCAGCTCCTACAAGGGAGCATGCGCGCCGGCCGATGATCATCACCCGCGTTGCGACGTACTCAGCGGCCGCAGAATCGCCCTGACCGGACTGGCGTCCAGATGAGCAAAGCGCAGCGGCAAGGCGATCAGTTCATAATCGCCTTCCGGGACATCGTCCAGCACGATGCCTTCAAGAATCGCCATGTGATGGCGGGCCACGGCACCGTGTGAATCCATGGTCCTGGATTGCTGGGGGTCCAGTGACGGCGTATCGATGCCAATCAACCGCACACCCAGGCTCGCCAGCAAGTCGATGGTCTCCCTGGCAACGGCCGTGAACCCTGAATCCCAGGCTGTCAGCGGCGCTTGTCGATAGGTGCGCAGCAGCACCCGCTCGGGCACGTCGCGCAAACGTCCTTGCAGTTGCCCGGGCAGCACCAGTTCGCCGCTGTCCAGACAATGCAACACGCGGCAAGGCCCGATATAGACGTCCAACGCCACATCGCCAATCGGCGCGCCACCAGCGCTGTAATGCAACGGCGCATCGACGTGGGCGCCGGTATGCGGCGACAAGGTGATGCGTCCGACATTCACCGGACATTCGGGACCGTAGGTCCAGACGCGCTCCTCCTGGAACGGCGTGTCACCCGGCCAGGTCGGCGTTTCAGTACTCAAGGGTGGACTGATGTCCCACAACGTTGTGATTTTTGTCATCGCAATGCTCACCGGATTTACCGAGTGAAATGATACGAGCGACAGCGGTGAAGATTCGTGCAAAAACCTTGGGTAACCGTGCGGGCTTTCGCACAAACCGCCGTGGATGAGCGCGATTGCGGCAGGAAATTTCAACGCGTGTCGTTCACAAAGTTCGGTGCAGGGCTCTCTCAAACGCCATACCCGCCCTTCTTGTGGCGAACGACGATAGGGATCAGCTCTCAGCGCAGATGCTGGAGTCCTGACTGGACTCAGCGGCCAGTTTCAATCGGTCCGCTTTACTGATGTATTTTGACTTGCTTTTCGGTGCCAATTTGGCACTGGCCTTTTTGGCGTTAGCCTTTAACAACTGATTTATTTTTTTACGACGATTCATATTTTCCTGCTCCTTTTGCAAGTGCCTGAATGATATCAGCTTAAAGTGCCTGGCCAGTTCCCTGTTCAGATCCAGGCTGCGTGAAAACGCATGCACCGTTTTAAAGTCTGCGTTGCTACATCAAATCTGCCAGCGTTTGGTCAGGCAGCCGAGCAATCGCGATCCGGGCAGGTTCGACAAGACTGAACTAGTTTTACCTGCAAGCTTCGAGTGCCTGGCGTTTTTCCTGCATCGGCATCGCAGTGAGCGGTGCCGTAAGCCCATTTGTACGTGTAATGCTGTTCAGTTGAGGAACCTGTAGGAGCGAGCTTGCTCGCGATGGACTCAAGAGCGCCGCGTTTAGCCAGTAAACAAGCGTTATCGTTAACGACCATCGTCGGAACGCCGCCCGGAGCAAGCTCGCTCCTACAGAGGACCACAATAGCGATCCACTGCCTGCCGGCAAGGAGTTGTGATGCGCGCCACAGCCTTTTCAATCGGTGGACCTGCCCCTTGGTTCCATTGCCGCACTCAACAAAGAGAGCGCTTTTGTTTCGACACTATTGCCGGTCGGTATGTCGTGCTTTGTTTTTTTGGTTCCGCGGCTGATCCTGCATCAATCAAAGTTCTGGAAGGTGCTCGGGCCCATCGCCAGCGGTTCAATGACGATCACGTCAGCTTCTTTGGTGTTTCCGTAGATCCCGAGGACGAAAAGCTCAAGCGGGTAGAAAGTGCGATACCTGGCATGCGCTTCATCTGGGACTTCGATCGGTCAGTCAGTCAGCTCTACGGTACATTGCAGCCAGACGGCAGCCTCAGGCAAATGACCTATGTGCTCGATCCTGCGCTGCGTGTCCTGGCCATCGTCCCGATAGAGGCACCGGTCGATAACCATATACCCTCGTTAATGCGCTTTCTGGATAGATTACCCGCACTGGCTGCGCCACATGCCGCCACCTCACACGCCCCCGTCCTCGTGCTTCCCCGTATATTTGAGCCCAGGCTGTGTAAAGCACTCATCCGTTATTACGACGAACGTGGCGGGGAGGAATCCGGATTCATGACGGAGCAGTCGGGTAAAACCGTCCAAGTCACCGACCATGGCCACAAGCAACGTCGTGACTGCGTTATCGAAGACAAGGCTCTATCCAAGGCATGCTCGCTGCGTATAGCCAACCGTTTGCTTCCAGAGCTACACAAAGCGTTCCAGTTCAATGCCACTCGAATGGAGCGCTATCTGGTGGCCTGCTACAACAGCGACGAAGGCGGGCATTTCCGGCCCCATAGGGACAACACCACCAAGGGTACAGCGCATCGCCGTTTTGCAGTTTCCCTGTTTCTTAATTCGGGAGAGTACGAAGGCGGTTTTCTGCATTTTCCAGAGTTTGGAAAAGTGCTTTACAGCGCGCCAACAGGAGGGGCCGTGGTGTTTTCGTGTTCACTTTTGCACGAAGCCACGCCTGTAACCCAAGGTCGCCGCTATATGTTTCTCCCGTTTCTATACGATGATGCCGCTCGCGTCATTCGAGAAGAGAATCTTCCATTTATTGGACGCTGACTCGTGTGCAACACAACTCAGCTGTCATTAGCGCTTGGTCGACCGGTAGGCAAGGCTTCCTTCAACTACTGCTTCGTCTTGCCCTGCTCGGGAAACAACGACTCGAATCGCGGCGTCGCCCGGGCAACGAAACCCTGCCCCTGGCGCATGATGAAATAGGCAGCGAGGTCATGCCGCTCGGCGAAGGCATAACCTTCCTCCGGGCCGAGCACCATCAACAGCGTAGACAAGCCATCGGCATGCAGCCCTAAAGGGTCGACCACCGTCACTGCCGCCAGCGCGTGCTTCACCGGCGTGCCGACACGTGGATCGAAGGTGTGCGAATAGCGCTGGCCACCTTCCTCGAAATAGTTGCGATAATCGCCGGAGGTGGAAACGCTGTAGCCATCCAGTGCAATGGTGCGCTCCACTTGCCGCTCGCTTGCGCCGCTCGGCACCTCCAGGGCGATGCGCCAGGGCGAGCCATCCGGCTTGCGGCCGACCGCCCTGAGTTCGCCGGTGATCTCGACCAGATAGGCCTGGATGCCCAGGGCCGAAAGCCTATCGCCGACCTGATCCACCGCATAGCCGGCGACAATGCTGTCAAAATCCAGTTGCGCCGCCACATCCTTGCACAGCTTTTCGCCATCCAGGTGCAAGTGCTGATGCCCTACCCGTGCCCGCTCCCGTGCCAGCGCGCCAGCATCCGGCAAGCGCTCCCCCCGTGACTGCGGACCGAATCCCCAGAGGTTCATCAATGGCTGCACCGTCAGGTCGAAAGCCCCGCCACTCTCGCGGAACAGAAACTCACCGTACGCCAGCAAGCGATGCATATCTTCCGGCAACGCCTGACAGGCGCCGGCCGGTAGATCGTTGAAGCGGGAAACCACGGAGTCGCTGCGCCAGTTGGAAAACTGCTGGTCGAGCGCCGCCAGTATCGTCTCGACTTCGGCCTTTACTCGCTGCGAGTCGGGCGTCTGCGCGGCGGGTACGTACTGGATCGAATAAGTGCTCCCCATGGTGGGTCCGGAAATGCGCTCGATCCGTTCGCCACAGCCATACAGCAACGTCAACAGCATCACCAGCAGGCTTACGCGCATCAATCAACACCTCTGTGATCCCGCGTGGGATAACCTACCGCTCATCAGCAAGCCTGATCAAAAAATGAACAAAACCTCTACTCGGCACTCTGAGTTGCGGGGTGATCAATTGTCCCCCTCCCTTTTCGCTCAACGTCCTGGAAGCAAAAAAACCATTATGTGCATTAGCGCACAGGGGTGTTTTTTGCCCAAAAATTGGAGGACAGAAAATGTCTAACCATTCGTTGCAGAGCGTCGAGCGCATGCAGAGCCGCGTCCGCGCCCAGCGCCAGCCGCAACAGAAACCCTTCTGGCGCAACCTGCTGGCCATCGCCTCACCCTCACAGCTTAGTTGGCACGGAGGGATCGAGCTCAGGGGCTACAAAGAATTATCCAACGCCATGCCGGTTGCCTCGGTCCCGATTGCAAACATACAGCTGGCGATTCCGCTCGAGCGCGGTCGCCGGTCCGTCCAGCCTTGCGTGCAGCCGGGACAGCATGTGCGCAAGGGCGAGGTGATCGGTATTGGCGATGACAACACCCCTTGGGTGCATGCCAGCACCTCCGGCATCGTGGAACGGATTGATCTCGCCTTCGCGGCCGACTCGGCCGAGCCGGTCATGTCCGTCATTCTGAACGCAGATGGTCTGGATGAGTGGATCGAACGCCCGGTGCCGGGGCTGCCGCAAACGCCCGAGGCGCTGGTCGAACGAGCATTGCAGATGGGCATAGTCGGTCTTGGCGGGGCGGGTTTCCCGACGGCCCTCAAGCTGGCCGGCGCCCGGCAGCCCGATCTTCTGCTGATCAACGGTGCCGAATGCGAGCCCTTCCTTACCTGCGATGACCGTCTCATGCGCGAACGCGCCGAGGCGCTGATCGAGTACGCCGACTATGTCGCCACCCTGATGGGAATAACACTGACCCGCTTCGGTATCGAAACCAACAAACCTGAGGCGATTACCGCGTTACGCGCCGCCGCTCGTCAGGCGCGCACCCGGGTCGAGATATGGCCGCTACCGGCGCGTTACCCGGCAGGAGGGCAGCCGTTGATGATCAAGGCCCTTAGTGGCCGCAACCTGGCGCCAGGGACCCTGCCCGCCGATATCGGCGTACTGGCGCTGAATGTCGCGACGCTCTACGCACTGGGCCGGGCCGTCTTCCACGGCGAGCCACTGGTAAGACGCGTGCTGACGCTGACCGGGGACTGCAAGCGCCCCGGGAATGTCCTGGTGCCGGTGGGTTACCCGGTCAGCGCACTGCGCGCACTTGCTGGCGCAGCCCCCGAAGGCCAGTTGACCCAGGTCGGCGGGCCGATGATGGGACAGCCGTTACCGGACCCCACTGCCGTCATCAGCAAGACCAGTAGTTGCCTGATATTCGGCGCCGAGCGCTACTTGCCGGCACCTCAGCCCGCAAGCAGTTGCATTCGCTGTACGCGCTGCGTGGATGTCTGCCCGATGTCGCTCAGGCCGCTGGATCTCTACGCTGCGGCCGAGCGCCTTGACAAGGCCAGCCTGCAGGAACTGCGATTGGATGCCTGTATCGAATGCGGCAGCTGCAGCAGCACCTGCCCGAGCAATCTGCCGCTGCGCGAACGTTTCCGCCAGAGCAAGACGGAGCTACGTGCATGAGCCTGATATTCCGTTCTACCGCGCACCGACAACTGCGCACAATAATGCTGCTGGTCAGCCTGTGTCTGCTGCCGGGCACCGCCCTGTACGCCTGGCAATTTGGCATCGTGGTCTGGTTGCAGACCTTCTGGTGCGTGCTGCTCGCCCTGGGCTTCGAAGCCGGCCTGCTGCGCCTGCGCGGACGTAATGTCCGCGAGGGTTTGAGCGACCTGAGCTGGCTGGTGCTAGGCCTGATACTGGCTCGGGCATTGCCGCTGCTGGTGCCGCTGTGGATGATCGCCGTGGCCAGCTTTGCCGCGCTCGCACTGTGTAAACACGGCAGTGGGGGCCTGGGTCGCAACCGCCTCAACCCCGCCATGGTTGGCCTGGGGATCATCGCTATCTGCTTCTACCAGCAACTGTACCCTGCGCCTTCGAACTATGCCCCCTGGACTCTCGCCCTGGACGCCAAGGCGGTTCTTCTACAACAGTTGCAGCTGGCGCCACGCCTTAACCTCGATGCGTTCGCCGGCGCCACTCAGTTGGCCAAGAACCAGTTCACACTGATCACCCCCAATCTGTCGGGGTACGGCTACATTGCCGGCGGTTTGATGCTGGCAGTCCTGCGGGTGATTCGAATCGAGATTTCGCTGGCGATGCTCGCGAGCACAGTATTGCTGTGCCTGGCAGCCGGTCATAACCTACAGGAAAGCCTGTACAACCTCAGTCTCGGTGGCTATCTCTTCACGGCCTTCTTCATCGCCACCGATCCGGTCACCAGTCCCGATACACGCGCCGGTCGCATCCTCTTCGGCGTGGCCATTGGAGCGGTGACTGAATTGATTCGCGAATTCGGGCTTTATGCCGATGGTCTGTGCTTCGCCGTGCTGGCCGCCAATCTGCTGGTGCCGCAGATCGACCAGTTGGTGCTGCGCCTACAGCGCCCCTGGTACACACGGACACCTGGCACCGAGAGCCTGTGCAGCGGGTAGCCCGCGCCTCTTCGGCGGGTACCCGACACACCTTGCGTGGTTGGATTCGCGCCCACTTATGCGGCAGCAGTTGACCGGCTACCGCATTACGGCGTGCGTCCACCAGCGGCCCCTGGAAAACAGGGGCTTATCGCAATGCATGCCCACGAGAAATAAAAACTGCGCAGCTTGTTGTCGATTTCACAGCGTCCGGTTCGACTATCTTTCAGGCAATGGTCTCAAGGGATCGCAGACTTCCCTGCCTGAACTCTTTCACCCGGATGAATCAGGAGAAGAACATGCGCACACTCACCGTTGCCGCGTTCGTGAGTCTGGACGGCGTCATGCAAGCACCCGGCGGGCCTGAGGAGGACACCAGTGGCGGATTCCGCTTCGGTGGCTGGATCGTCCCCTACGCCGACAAAACCACCGGTCAGGTCGTACAGGACCTGTTCTCCCAGCCGTTCGAGTTGCTGCTGGGACGTCGTACCTACGATATCTTCGCCGCCTATTGGCCACACATTCAGGCCGACTCCGCCCACCACACCATTGCTGATCTATTCAACGGCGTACCCAAGCACGTGGCCACCCATCACGCCGATTCGCTGGCCTGGCAGAACAGTCATGCGCTGCCGGGCAACCTGGTCGACGCGATCAGCGCGCTCAAGCGCCAGGACGGTCCTCAGCTACTGACCCAAGGCAGCGGCGAACTGGTGCGCCAACTGCTGGCCGCCGGCCTGGTGGACGAGTTGCGGCTGATGATTCATCCCATCCTGCTGGGGCGCGGCAAGCGTTTGTTCGACGACAACGCACAAGCGTCGGCTTTCACCTTGCTGAACTCGATCAGCTCGCCCGGGGGTGTGCTGATCGCCCGTTACATCCGCAGTGGCGAGGTGCGCACAGGCACATTCGAGCAATAGCCCTGGTGAAATTAAGCCTGGGCTAAGGTTGCCTCTGTTAGTCTTCGACACTTTTAAGTCGTCGAGCATTTCGAAGATGGGTAGTGTCGATACAAACGCCAAGCCACCGTTCAGCATCGTTCTGGTTAATTACAAAACCCTTGATTTGACCAGGATCTGCCTGGACCTGTTGCGCGAGCCTGTACGCAAAGCCGCAATCCCGGTCTGGGTGGTGGATAACGGTTCGGCGGACGCCAGCGTCGAGTATTTGCGCTCACTCGACTGGATCAATCTGATCGAACGGGATGCTCCCACCAAAGAGCCGGGCCACATCGCCCATGGCAAGGCGCTGGACATGGCGCTGGCCAGGGTCGATACCGACTATCTGTTGCTGATGCACACCGACACGTTCGTCTTCGATGCAAACGTCTTCGCGATGATGATGGACCACTGCACAAAGGATCGAAACGTCATCGCGGTCGGTTGCACGGAACAACTCAACCGCGGACTGCCAAGGACCCTGTGGCGCTTCACTTCACGCCTGCTCAAGCATCATTACCGACGTTTGAAGCTGTCTTTGGGCCTGCGCTCAAAAGAGCCGAAACCCTACAGGGAAACTTACTTGAAAAGCTTTTGCACGCTATGGAATTGCAGGCTAATGAAGCAACAGGGCCTGCATTTTCAGATCGACGACCGTGTGCCCGGTTATGAGTTGCAAGACCGGGTAATCGGGCTTGGCTACAAGGTCGTGTTTCTGTCGCCCGGCAAAATCTTCAAGTACCTGGACCACGTCCAGGCCGGCACCGTTGCTGCCGCAGGTGGATATGGCCTGGGTCACCGGAGGACCAAGATGTACCAGGACATTCTCAAGCGCTTCAGTGCAACCAACTCTTAGACAAACCTGCGCTCCCAAAAAAGCCCACTGACCGTTGCCGGTTCAGTGGGCTTTTTTGCATCAGGCTAACGCTGATTCACTGCTTCATGATGAACGTCGCCAGGCTCTTCAGGTCGTCCGAACTCAACTGCGCGAACGGTGGCATGGGCACATCCCCCCACTTACCGCTACCGCCGTGCTGAATGCTCGACATTACCCGGGCCAGTGCCTGCGGGTCATTGGCATACTTGACCGCCACATCGTGATAGGCCGGGCCGACGACCTTGTGGCCGACCGCGTGACAGGACAGGCAGGCGTTGTCCTGGAGCAAGGCCGAGGCGACTTTCGCTACCGACACCGTCGGTGGCTGATCCGTCGGCGGGTTCGAGGCTGCCTGAACATCGGCATCGCTCGCCTTGGCACTGCCGTAGGTCACTGCCAGATAGGCGCCGATCACCTTCACCTCCTGGTCGCTGATCGGCGCACCGTACACCTGCTGCATCTTGCCTGCTTCAGCAGTCCATTGCGCCAGACTCATGCCAGGCGGCTGGAAGTTGATGTAATCGGCCGAATGGCAGATCGAACACTTCTGCTGCGCCAACGGGTAGCCCGGCAACGTACTGGGCTTGAGCGCCACCGTTTCGGGCGGCAAGGTGATTGACAGTGGCGCGGCACCAGCCAGGGTGGCCAGACCAACCTGAGCCGCGCACAGCACGGCGCTCATGAGTTTCACAAGTTTCATGCAGTCCTCCTCAGGCGACGGTCACGTGGGTGGTTTCGACGACGTGGCGGCGGTAACCACCTGGGTTCCAGTCGGCTTGCAGCGGCTGCGTCTCGCCCGCACTGTTGCTGGCTCGCACCATCAACTGCGTGGCGCCCTTGCTGGTAAAGCTGATCGGCAGTGTCCACTCACGGAAGGAGAAACGGCCAAGGTCCTGCCCAAGCGCAGCTTCGCGCCAGGTTTTTCCGCCGTCGATCGACACTTCCACCTTGTTGACCCCAACGCCACCGTCGAACGCGATGCCCTTGAGCGCCACGCTTTTGTTCAGCGGCAATACATCGCCGTGTTTAACGCTGGTGATGAAACTGCGCACCGGCAGCTTGGAAATCGGCCGGGTTTTCGCCGCCGTGGTGCCGGGGGCAATGCAGAAGCAATCGTTATCCGGAACCCGGTACGCCTTGGCCATGAAGAAACCGTCATAGGTATGGTCGATGACCTCGATCTGACTCAGGTGCTTGACCCAATACGTGCCGAAATAGCCCGGCACCACCAGACGAATCGGGTAACCGTTGAGAAATGGCAGGTCGGCGCCATTCATCGACCAGGCAATCATCGGCTCGCCGTCCATGGCATGGCTGATGTCCAGCGCCTTGATGAACTCCGGCGTGCTCGGCAACACCGGTTTATCGAGCCCACGGAAGGTCACTTGCGCGGCACTGGCTTTCACACCGGCCTTCTCCAGTACCGCCTTGAGCGGCACCCCCAACCAGCGCGCATTGCCCATGGAGCCATTGCCCAACTGAGCGCCGAACACCCGCGGCATCGAGAAGCCACGGCTGTTACCCGAGCACTGATTGACGGCCACCACTTCCACCGGTTTGGCGAGGGCCTTGAGCTCGGCGAGGGACAGTGACAGCGGCGTGTCGACCATGCCCTTGATCGTCAGGCGGTAGCTGTCGGGATCGATGCTGGTCGGGAAATCGGCCAGGTGGTAACGCACGAAAAAGGCATCATTGGGCGTGATCGGCCCTTCGTTGAAGACGGGGAATGGCGTCTCCAGATGCGGCGGACGCGTGGTCACCAGGGTCAACGGGCGTTTTTGCGGGTATTGCACCAGCGGTCGTGGGCCAGCGGCAAAGGTCACTTCTTCGGCGTTTTCGTCGGCTGCCCTGGCGAGGCTTGCCAACGGCGAGGCCGCCACAGCCAGAGTGAAAGCATCGCGTAAAACCCGCCGGCGGCTCGGCTGGCTGCTGTCTACAAAACTGAACTTCATTCTGCGCTCTCTCTGATTGTTTTATTGAGATGCAACTGACAGTCCTTCATCAGAATAGTGGGGCAGGACTTCATGTGCCAATGCGGTTTCGCTATACGGTTCGACTTCGGAAAACAAACCAGTATCGTCACGTGCAAGCGGGCTGCTTCACATTAAGCGTCAGTGACTTGGCAATTGATGACAGGGGCTGCCGAAGCATGCGGCATAGAGAGCAATGCTGTTCAGTTAAGCGAATGTGGTCCTCTGTAGGAGCAGCCGGTCGACGCTCGATTGCTCGCGATGGTCGTTAACGATAACGCGTATTTACTGGCTAAACGCGGCGCTCTTGAGTCCATCGCCAGCAAGCTGGCTCCTACAGTTTCCCGGGATTGCGTGAAGAACCCAAAAAAAACCCACTGACCGTTGCCGGTTCAGTGGGCTTTTTCACATCAGGCTAAAACCGCCCTCGCCTGCTACTGCGGATCTACCTGATCCAGCACGCGGTTCACCGATAGTTCCGCCAAGGCAATCATCTGTTGAACCCCCAGTGCCAAATTGCATTTTGGGCCAGAGAGGATAAAAGCCAGTTCACTGGCCATGACACTGGCCGAGGCAAGGGTTTCACAGGCATGAACCAGGAGGGTTTCATTGTTGACGTTTGGGGGCGATGGTAAAGATGGGGTTGGGACGGCGCTCGGCCAATTTTGGCTTACGAGATGAGGACTCGGAATCGATGTCTATCTGCGCGTCTGAATCAGGGGGATTCGGAGTTGGTTTTATCATTGTGAAGCTCCTATGAAAGTGAGCCCCTCCCCATCCGCTACCACGCAAAATAGGGAGACGGCTGTACACAGGGTGGTAGACCGGTCATAGGAACCCGGCAGGCCGAAGCCTCCCATGCACAGCCGCCACAAAGCAGCCAGCACAAAAAAACGCCCTGAGGCGTTCTGGGTCTATGAAGAAACCGGGCTACCACACCCGTTCGCTGAATTGGCAGCGACGGGCCAAGGTTAGCGAGGTGGGTTGTGAAGTGCAAGCCCCATGGAATATGGAAAAACTTGAGGCTAATTACCGCTTTCAAACCAACAAGAAGTCATCAAAAGCCGGGCGGGACGCTGCATATTTACCTAGCAATAGGTGATCTGAGAACACTGACACTGAAAGTGTCAACACCGATGCCTGAAAGCAAAGGCATCGATGTCTCTTGCCTGCTCTGGCAGTCCGTCGGGGTCAACTCATCTCTGGAACGAGATGACTCATGAACGTCAGGCTTTCAATAGCGTACATATACTCGGAGAATCTCGGATCTCCGTCGTTGAACGCCTTTGCCACTTTTTGTGCGTTCTCAAGACTGTCCCACATAGCCAAGTCCGCGAAGACCCGGTCGTCGCTCATAGGGCAGTAGGCACGGTACTCGATCAAACCAGGAAAGGCCTTTAACGTTTCACGAAGCCCTGCGCGGAGCACAGGTACTTGCGTAACGCATTCCGGTTTGACCTTGAAAATGGCTAATTCGAGTACATGAGATGAGTGCTGCATCGGGATGACCTTCTGTGTGTTAAGGAGTCCCAATTATCAGTGGCTCATACTGACAGCGTAGTGTCAGTAGTGGTGATCGCTTTCCACTGGCTTGCCTGGTGTTTCATATACGCTTGCAGATCAAGGGCAGGATTGTCGGGTGATGGTTGTTGGGCAATAACGATGGAGGCTATGCGATCGACCCGAAAATCGCGGTAAGCCGCCCTGGTACTACACCAGCTTCCAACCGTCCACTTTCCTCCCCAGTAGAAAAGGCCAAGAGGCGAAATGAGGCGTTGCGAAACCGCACCGTCCAGGCTGGTATAAGTGATCTTCAGCGCCTGTGTGTTTTCGATGGCATTTCGAAGGGTTGCCAAATGACCACGCGTCGAGGAAGGTGTTGTTCCAAGTGCCCTGATTTTTGCCGCGCTGGGGTCAACCTTGTGATGGACTATGGACGCTGAGATTTTGCTCAACAACATCCTCGCAGCAGCACTTAGATCGTTATCGGCGCAAGCTGAAAGCATTTCCATCCCGAGCATCAATGCATCCAGTTCGAGTCTGTTCAACGTTAACGGCGGCATCTCAAAATCGGCATCCAAGGCATACCCCACGCCAGCGGTACCATAGATTGGGATTCCACTGAAGGAAAGGTCGTCGATGTATCGATAGATCGAGCGAACGGAAACGCCAATTCGGCTAGCCAGTCGTTCAGCAGAGATTGGCTGATGGACACGAATCAGATTTACCAATTGAAATAAGCGATCAGCTTTACGCACCAGGTGTGCTCAACCGAGAGTCCTTTGCAAGCTCAATGGCCGCGTTAATGGCGGCCCGAGCTTGGGGGCTATTCTTCCAGCAAGTCGATCCCACTGCTGCCGAAGCCTGAGCCAGGATGTCACAAGCATTCGCTTTGCCGAGCACAGCTAGCGAGTCAATGCCCATCTGCTCAAGGCGAGCGATAACGGCCGGCCCTACGCCCTTCAGGGCCAACAAGGCATTATATTCCGTCAGTGGAAATGGCATCCGTAAACTCCTGTTATCGGCCAATGAAGCAACCGGAGTTTGCCCGACGCAAGAGGGCATCTCAATAGATGGACTCCATCGCTCTAAGCGCAGGCATTAGGAAGGTGGGTTCGGCAGACGCAAGATGCGGCTGCCAACCCAGCGCGCGAGTGATCGAGAGCTGTTGCCGCATCGGTGGATGCCGGCCTGATTAACGTAGAGCGATTCGGTCGCACGCATATCGCAAGCAAACTATCGCCTGCTCAATTTGGCAATGCCTTAGCAATTGCCGCTTCAAGCATAGGTTTGGCTGCGTCATGCAAGAGCTGGCCGTGAGCGCCTACGACATGTTCGAAATCAAGCCTCAGAAGCCTCTCGAAGTCGGCGACAAGGCTGCCCCCCTCCGGCGTGACGCGTTTCAGCCAAGGGCCGCCAATAAGTAGCGTCAGCTTAAAACCCATCATCCGAAGTACGCATCTGCTAAGGAAAGTCGTGTAACTCCAGTCGGCCCAATATTGAATGCTATCCGTGGTGATGAGCAGTTTCAGATTCTTCAGCAAAAGACACGCCTCAGGGTATTTGGCCGCTTCATACACGAAGAACTGTGCATCAGGCATCGGCGGAGACGCTGCGGCGTTGATCACATGGTTTGCCATAGGCACCTTGTAAGTCTCCGGTCGAGATTGACACCAGAACTCCGCCTGGTATCGGTCAACGTAAAACCGATCGTCCAGGCCATGGAAATCTCCTAGACGCAGGACATGGCGAACATTACCTAGCGCATCCAGCTGACTAAGTGCGGCATCGCTCAGGCGCACTGGGTTGATGAGGGTCAATTCATCGCCACTTTTGACAATGACCATGTTTCGGTTCATACGCATTCCAGGGCCGATCCTGATGCTGCCATGAACCAGGTAAACGTTGTGGAAAATAGGAGTGATAGGGTCATGGGGGAACGCGGGTGGGTACACGGACTATTCCTTGTGAAGTTATCCTTACTCACTGCTTGGCGAATCCTTATCAACCCAAGCGTGACGACCGTACCTTACCTTGGGACGTCCTACGCATCCATAGCTGACCCTGCCTGCAATGTTCAGGTCCTGTCCAGACCGTTGCACGGTGAGGTTCGGGGCGACTGCACCTCATCGCAGATCCTGCTCAGTACAGGTAGGCGCCTTCACCGCACGGTTGCTATTTATCGTCAAACATAATGCCGATCATGCCTCCAGAATCATTTTCCAGCCCACAAAAAAACCCACTGACCGTCGCCGGTTCAGTGGGCTTTTTTTGATCCGGTCTCTAATTACAGAGCCATATCACTCGCAGCATTAGCCTTCGGAGCCTTCACAGCAGTATCGACAGTCACTGGCTTCACAGCCGGTGCGATCACCGCTGGTGGCGGAGTCAGCTGCAGCACCTTGGCGGTGTAGGCCCACTCTTCAGCAACTTTCTCAGGGCTGTTGTTCAGCTGAGTGCCGTAGCTCGGTACGATCTGGTGCAGTTTGGCCTGCCACTCAGGGGTCGCGACCTTGTCCTTGAACACTTTCTGCAGCACGGTCAGCATGATCGGTGCGGCAGTCGATGCGCCTGGCGAAGCGCCCAGCAGGCCGGCGATGCTGCCGTCTTGCGAAGCGACGATTTCGGTGCCCAGTTTCAGCACGCCACCGGCGGCTTCGTCACGCTTGATGATCTGCACGCGCTGGCCGGCTTGCCACAGGCGCCAGTCTTCGGCCTTGGCGTTCGGGAAGTATTCTTTCAGGGCGTTCATGCGGTCTTCGTCAGACAGCATCAGTTGGCCTGCCAGGTACTCGACCAGTGGGTATTCCTTGATGCCGACCTTGGTCATTGGCCACACGTTGTGCGTGGTCGTGGTGGTCAGCAGGTCCAGGTACGAACCTTCCTTGAGGAACTTGGTGCTGAAGGTCGCGAATGGGCCAAACAGGATCACGCGCTTGCCGTCCAGCACGCGGGTGTCCAGGTGTGGAACCGACATCGGCGGTGCGCCCACCGAAGCCTTGCCGTAGGCCTTGGCCAGGTGTTGCTCGGCGATGGTCGGGTTCTCGGTCACGAGGAACGAGCCGCCTACCGGGAAGCCTGCGTATTCACGGGCTTCAGGAATGCCGGACTTCTGCAGCAGGTGCAGGGCACCGCCGCCGGCGCCGATGAACACGAACTTGGCGTCGGTTTCGGTCTTGCTGCCGTCTTTCAGGTTTTTGTAGCTGACGCGCCAGCTGCCGTCTTCGTTCCTGGTGATGTCCTGCACTTCGCTGGACAGCTTCAGGTCGAACTTCGGCGTGGTTTGCAGGTGCGCGACGAACTGGCGGGTGATTTCGCCAAAGTTCATATCGTTGCCGAGCTGGCTCCAGGTGGCCGCGACTTTCTGGTTCGGGTCACGCCCTTCCATCATCAGCGGCACCCACTGCTTGATCACAGCCGGGTCTTCGGAGTACTGCATGCCGGCGAACAGCGGGCTCGCTTGCAGGGCTTCGTAGCGCTTCTTCAGGAACTTGATGTTGTCATCGCCCCACACAAAGCTCATGTGCGGAGTGGAGTTGATGAACGAACGCGGGTTCTTCAGCACGCCTTGCTGAACCTGCCAGGCCCAGAACTGACGGGAGATCTGGAAGGCTTCGTTGATTTCAACGGCTTTCGCGATCTGGACGTTGCCCTTGTCGTCTTCCGGGGTGTAGTTCAGCTCGGCCAGGGCGGAGTGACCGGTACCGGCGTTGTTCCAGCCGTTGGAGCTTTCCTCGGCGACGCCGTCGAGGCGCTCGACCATTTCCATCGACATGCCAGGTTCCAGCTCATTGAGCCAGACACCCAGGGTCGCGCTCATGATGCCGCCGCCAATCAGCAGCACATCGACTTTCTTTGTCTCTTGCGCGTGGACGGACATCATCCCCATCGACAAAGCCAGCCCCAGCAGGGCCGTGTTCACTTTCTTAAACATCTGTAGCACCTATGATAAAACGCCATCCGCCCTTCCATCCTCATGCGCACAGCCCCATGTTTCACGGCAGTCACGGATGCGGCACTCAAGGATTGCAGGGTGGGCACACAAGACCGACGAACCGCGTCGACCCCAATTTAATGTCCCTTCTGAACTGACTTTTTATCTTTATTGGCTTCAGCTACTTGAGCGACAGTGATTCCGTCGGCACGTCTTGCGGACATGCAAACTGAATAGGTCAAACCAAGTTGGCGCGCAGAATATCACGACAAGGCTTACCCGCGCGTCTGTTCCCGACCGGTCAGTCCGGGCCCGGGCGCCCGGCCTTCTATACTCATCCTGTTTTTCTCAGCGAGCATGTGTGGAACAGCCATGAGCGATAGGAGCAGTCATGAGTGACAAAGACGATCTGCGCAAGTACTCCTCTCAAGTGATCGACGGCGTGGAAGCCGCACCGGCACGTGCCATGCTGCGGGCCGTGGGCTTTACCGATGCAGACTTCCAGAAGCCGCAGGTCGGCATCGCCTCGACCTGGGCCATGGTCACGCCCTGCAACATGCACATCGACAAGCTGGCGCTCGAAGCCGAAAAAGGCGCGAATGCCGCGGGTGCCAAGGGCGTGATCTTCAACACCATCACCATTTCCGACGGCATCGCCAACGGCACCGAAGGCATGAAGTATTCGCTGGTGTCCCGCGAGGTGATCGCCGACTCCATTGAAGTGGTGGCCGGTTGCGAGGGGTTCGACGGCCTGGTGACCATCGGCGGCTGCGACAAGAACATGCCGGGGTGCCTGATTGGCATGGCGCGGCTCAATCGCCCGTCGATCTTTGTCTATGGCGGCACCATTCAGCCGGGTGCCGGGCACACCGACATCATTTCCGTGTTCGAGGCCGTGGGCCAGCACGCCCGGGGCGACATCAGCGAGATCCAGGTCAAGCAGATCGAGGAAGTGGCGATTCCCGGCCCCGGTTCCTGTGGCGGCATGTACACCGCCAACACCATGGCCTCGGCCATTGAAGCCTTGGGCATGAGCCTGCCCGGTTCCAGCTCTCAGGACGCCATTGGCGGCGACAAGGCGTCGGACAGCTTCCGCGCTGGCCAGCAGGTCATGGAGCTGCTCAAGCTCGACCTCAAGCCGCGCGACATCATGACCCGCAAAGCCTTCGAAAATGCCATTCGCGTGGTGATCGCCCTCGCCGGCTCGACTAATGCCGTGCTGCATCTGCTGGCCATGGCCAACGCGGTGGATGTGGAACTGACCCTGGATGACTTCGTCGAGTTGGGCAAGATCTCCCCGGTGGTCGCCGACCTGCGCCCCAGCGGCCAATACATGATGAGCGAGCTGGTGGCCATCGGCGGCATTCAACCACTGATGAAACGCATGCTCGATGCCGGCATGCTGCACGGCGATGTGCTGACCGTCACCGGCCAGACCCTGGCGAAAAACCTCGCCAGCGTGCCCGACTACCCGGCCGGCCAGGACGTGATCCGGCCGTTCGACCAGCCGATCAAAAAAGACTCCCACCTCGTCATTCTGCGCGGCAACCTCTCGCCCGGCGGTGCCGTGGCCAAGATCACCGGCAAGGAAGGCCTGCGCTTCGAAGGCACGGCCCGGGTCTATCACGGCGAGGAAGGTGCGCTGGCCGGCATTCTCAATGGCGAAGTGCAGCCCGGCGAGGTGATCGTGATCCGCTATGAAGGCCCCAAGGGCGGGCCGGGCATGCGCGAGATGCTCTCGCCGACGTCGGCAGTCATGGGCAAGGGCCTGGGCAAAGAGGTGGCGCTGATCACCGATGGCCGTTTCTCCGGCGGCTCCCACGGTTTCGTGGTCGGTCACATCACGCCGGAAGCCTTCGAGGGCGGGCCGATTGCGTTGGTCGAGAATGGCGACAGGATCATCATTGATGCTGAGACCCGGCAGATTACCGTTGATGTGTCTGTCGCGGACCTGGCCGAGCGCAAGAGCCTTTGGGTGCGCCCGGAATCAAAATACAAGCGAGGGGTGCTGGCCAAGTATGCGAAGACGGTGTCCAGTGCTTCGGAGGGGGCTGTGACGGATAAATATCTTTAGGGCGCTGGTCCTGCGTTGTCTGGGATATTGCCATCGTCGGAACGCCGCCCAGAGCAAGCTCGCGATGGCGTCCTGTCAGGCAACCTCTGCCTCAACAGCTACCCCGCCGAAGCCGTCTGCCCGATCACCTTGCGGTCGTCATCGCTTGTTTTTGCACCCTGCCGCGCAGGGACACCAGCAACAGAGTGGCGAACGCACCGACCACCGCGACGGCCATGTCCTTTTGCGAATCCCAGGGGTCGTTTTGCGCGCCGACGAAAGCATTCGCCGTGTCATTGCCCAGAAAGGCCCCGCCGAACCACTCCACCAGTTCATACACCGCGGACGTCGACAGCATGACGTTCAGGGTCACGAAAAACAGCCAGAACCCGCGCAGCGAAGTCAGGCGCCACAACACTTCACGCACCGGATAAGCCAGCAGCAGTCCGTAGCTCAGATGCACCAGTCGGTCGTAGTGATTGCGATGAACACCTGACACCTGCTCGAAACTGAAGCCGAACCACGCCAAAGACCAATGATCGTAAGGCACCAGGGAATAGGTGTAGTGGGCGCCCAATTCATGGACGCAGAGAAACGCAAACACCAGCGTGATCGATGCCGACGACAAGCGGAACCAGCGAGAAACCGCCACCAGCGTCCCCACCAGCAACAGCACCAGCAGGTTTTCCAGCGCCCAGTCCACCCGGCTGCGGGGAGAAAAACCCGACACCACGACAATCAGCAGGAATACCACGAGCAATGTCAGGTCGTGCCGCAAACGTTGATTCGGCTGCATGACTGCACTACCTCGAAGTCAGGACATCGCCCTTTTAACTTCGAGACAAGGCCGTCGGGCAAGTTCGCTTTTTTCCTCCACCGCATGCTAAGTTGTACGATGACTGACGAATGTTCGCCCAGTCGTCGCACTCCCCCTACAACAACAAGGAAATACTCATGAAAAAAGCAAAAGTGCTGATCGGTTTTCTGTGCCTGTTCAGCGGCTACGTTGCCGCCACCCCGGTTGCCGCGGACAAGGACGTGGCCCAGGCGGTCGACCACCTGACCCAGGCCATGTTGCACAAAGACATCCCGGAGCTGAACGCCTTGACCGCCGAGAACCTGACCTACGGGCATTCCAGCGGCAAGATCCAGGACAAGCAGGCCTTCATCGCCGACATCGAAACCGGCAAAAGCGCGTTCAAGACCCTGGAGATGCAAAACCAGACCATTACCGTCTCCGGCGATGTCGCGCTGGTCCGTCACCACTTCTCGGCGCAAGCGCTCAAAGGCACTGAAGTGGTACCCACCGAAATCGAGAACTTCCAGATCTGGCAAAAGCAGGACGGTAAGTGGCTGCTGGTAGGACGGCAGGCGTTCAAGTTCTGATGAATTCGTAAAGCCACCAACATAACCTGTAGGAGCGAGCCTGCTCGCGATGACGGTAATCCATTCAACATCAATGTCGACTGGCTTGACGTCATCGCGAGCAGGCTCGCTCCTACAGGGGTTTGCGGTGGTCAGTTGCCTTTCCACTCCCTGGGACTGAGCCCGGTCTTGCGCCGAAACGCCCGGGCCAGCGCCGAGGGACTTTCGTAACCGACTTCCTCGGCAATCAACGCAATCGGCCGGCCCTCGCGCAGGCGTTTCTGCGCCAGGCTGATGCGCCAGCTCACCAGGTAATCCACCGGCGTCTGCCCGACCACCCGGCGAAAGTGCTCGGCGAAACTGGCCCGCGACATGTTGGCGGCGACCGAAAGTTCGGCCACGCTCCAGGCCTTGGCCGGGGTTTCATGCATCAGGCTCAGGGGCCGCGCCAGCCGTGAATCGGCAAGGCCAGCCATCATGCCCGGTTGCTGGCCAGTGGTGCTCAAGATGTGCCGTAGCAACAGAATCACCAGCAGCTCGAACAGGCGATCCATCACCGCTTCGCGTCCGCACGTACCTTCAAACGCCTCGTTGAACAGCCATTCCAGAGTCCCGGCCAGGGTCGGGATTTCATCGAGCTTGAGCACCAGATAATCCGGCAGCGCCGCCGCCAGGGCATTGCCCGCACCGCCGTCGAAATCCAGGGTCGCGCAGACCAGTTGCGTGCCGAAGGCATCAGACGCGAACAGGCGATGTCGATAGGGCCGGGGGAAAAAGATCAGGGTCGGTTCGGTCAATTGCAGATCCGGCTGATCGTCCATCTTGAGCAGCAACTCACCCGCCTGAAGCAGGTGCAAATGGCCGCTGGCCTGTTGGCCGTCGAAGGCGGTGGTGCCGCAAAATGTGCCACTGTGAAAGGTGCCGGCATTGACGCCGAAGTGCGTGAGCAACGTGGACAAGCGATCCATGACAAGGCTCCCGAAGGCGATTTTGGACGATCTGTCGCATATCCTCGACGATTTGCACCCAACAAGCCAAGCACTGTCTCTAACATCAGCTCCGTACCCAGCGCATACCGCGCTTCACACCACGGAGTATCACCATGACCCGCATTGCCCCGATCAGCCTTGAACACGCCACTGACGCCACCCGCCCGCTGCTGGAAGGCGTGCAGAAGAAAATCGGCTTTCTGCCCAACCTCTTCAAAGTATTGGCCCACGCCCCGGCGGTGCTGGCGTCGTACCTGCAAAACTCGGCCGCACTGGGCAAGACGTCCCTGAGCGCCAAGGAAAAAGAAGCGGTGTCCCTCGCCACCTCGCAGGTCAACGGCTGCGACTACTGCCTGGCGGCTCACACGCTGTTCGCCGGCAAGGCCGGGCTGTCGGGCCAGGACATCCTCAGTGCGCGTCAGGGTGAACTCAACGCTTATGCCACCCTCGCCCGCCAAGTCACCGAAAGCCGTGGCCACCTGACCGTAGAACAGATCGCCGCGGCCCGTGCTGCCGGCATCGACGACGGCAAGATCATCGAAGTGATCGCCCACGTGGCTTCGCAGACGTTGACCAACTACCTGAACAACACAGCGCTGACCGACATCGACTTCCCGGCCATCGACGCCTGAATGACTTGAACGACGGAGTACCCACCATGAACACCGTGACCTTGTACACCACCGACACCTGCCCTTACTGCCGCAACGCCAAGGCCTTGCTGGCAAGCAAAGGCGTGGCGATGCAGGAGATCAATATCCAGCGCGAGCCAGGCAAATTCGAGGAAATGCTCAGCCGCAGCAACCGCCGCAGCGTGCCGCAGATTTTCATCGGTGATACGCACATCGGCGGCTTCGACGACCTGGCCAAACTGGATCGTCAGGGTGGGTTGATGTCGATGCTGGCCTGAGCCGGTCAGGTATTGGTTGTCCACCTGGTCCACTGCAATACCCTGTGGGAGCGAGCCTGCTCGCGAAGGCGTCGGGTCAGTCGATATTTATTTCACTGACACTCCGTCATCGCGAGCAGGCTCGCACAGGTATGCATTCGGCTACCAGGTATTCGCAGGATTCAATCATCCTCATGCAACTTGATCCCGCGCTTATGCAGCACATGGGGTACCACCAGCACCAGCAGCGTCAGGGCAAGGAAGAACGCCGAGATCGGTTGTGTGAGGAATACCGTCCAGTCGCCCTGGCTGATGGACAAGGCGTTACGCAGTTGTTTCTCGGCCATCGGCCCCAGCAGCATGCCGACGATCACCGGGGCGACGGGGAAGTCGAAACGGCGCATCAGCACCCCGCCCCAGCCAATGGCCAACATCAGGATCAGGTCGAAGGATGAGTGACGCATGCCGTACACGCCGATGGTCGCGAATACGAGGATGCCCGCGTTCAGGTACGGCCGGGGGATTTGCAGCAGTTTGACCCACAGCCCCACCAGCGGCAGGTTCAACACCAACAGAATCACGTTGCCGATGTACAGCGAGGCCACCAGCGTCCAGACCAGGTCGGCGGAGGTTTCGAACAGCATCGGCCCCGGTTGCAGGTTGTAGTTCTGGAACGCCGCCAAGAGGATCGCAGCGGTGGCGGACGTCGGGATGCCCAGGGTCAACAACGGCACCAGGGACCCGGTCGCGCTGGCATTGTTGGCCGCTTCCGGACCGGCGACGCCTTCGATGGCGCCCTTGCCCTTGTTGGCGGAAAACTCCTTGGGATACTTGCTGAGTTTGCGTTCGGTGGAATAGGACAAAAAGGTCGGAATCTCGGCGCCACCGGCCGGAATCGAACCGAACGGAAAACCGATCAGCGTGCCCCGCAACCATGCAGGCACCGAGCGTTTCCAGTCGGCGCGGGTCATCCACAACGAGGTCAGGCGATGCCGTCCTTCGTTTGATTCCGTTTGATAGAGCAAGCTGTACAAGGCCTCGCCCACCGCGAACAAACCAACCGCCACCAGCACCACCTCGATACCGTCCACCAGTTCGGGAACGCCCAAGGTGTAGCGGGCAATGCCCGAGGTCGAGTCCAGCCCGATCAACCCGATGGTCAACCCGACGCCCAGCGAGGCAAACCCGCGCAGCATCGAAGCGCCGAGCACCGCCGACACGGTGGTGAACGACAACACCAGGATCGCGAAGTATTCGGTCGGGCCGAAATTCAGCGCCAGCCTGGCCACGATGGGCGCAAACAGCGTCAGCAAAATCGTGGCGATGGTGCCGGCGACGAACGAGCCTATCGCCGCCGTTGCCAGCGCAGGTCCGGCCCGGCCGTTGCGCGCCATCAGGTTGCCTTCCAGGGCCGTGACCATGGACGACGACTCGCCGGGAGTGTTGAGCAGGATCGAAGTGGTGGAGCCACCGAACTGCGCGCCGTAATAGATACCGGCGAACATGATCAGCGCGCCAGTGGGGTCGACCTTGGCGGTAATCGGCAACAGCAGGGCCACCGTCAATGCCGGACCGATCCCCGGCAATACGCCGATGGCGGTGCCGAGCAGGCAGCCGATGAACCCCCACATCAGATTGATCGGCGTGAGCGCCGCGGCAAAACCCATCGCCAGGCTTGAAAGAATGTCCACCGTGTCGATCTCCTTTCAGAGCCAGATGTTGATCAGCGACGGCAGGGACACCCCCAGCCCGGCGTTGAACAGCCAGTAGATCGGCAGGGTCAAGGCAATGCCGATGGCCAGGTCCCGCACGGGATGACGGCTGCCAAACCCCCGCGCCGAACAGGCAAACAGCAACCCGGCGGCCAGCACAAAGCCGATCAGGTTGATCAGCACCGCCACCCCGACAAGCCCCGCGGTCACCCAGGCCGCACCGGCTTTTCCACCAGGCACCGTGGCGGTGTCGTTATCCAGTTCGCGAAAGCCGCCACTGATGGCCTGATACCCCAGCAGCAGCCCCACTGCACCCAGAAACGCCGCCACGACATAGGGATAAACATACGCCGGCAGGATGACGAAACCCATTTCCGGCGGAAAACGGTAGGCACCCATCGCCAACACGACGCTGATGGCGATCAGGCCGATGCCGACCGCCAACTGCGTCGGCACCACTGTACGTAGTGTGGCCATTTCAAATCAGCCCGACCTTGACCAGCATGGCGTGCAACCGTACATGCTCTTCCTCGACGAACTTGCCGAACTCATCGCCGGTCAGCACGCTGGGCGTCCAGGCGTTGGTCTGGATATTGTCCTGCCAGACCTTGCTGTTGGTGGCGGCCACGACCGCGTCGATCACTTCCTTGCGCTGCTGCGGGGTGAGGCCCGCCGCACCGTAAACGCCGCGCCAGTTGCCGATCGTCACGTCATAGCCGCTCTCCTTGAGGGTCGGTGCCTCAACGCCGGGAACGCGCTCCGGCGCGCCGATGGCCAGGACACGGAACTGGCCGGTCTTGATGTATTGGCCAAGCTCGGCGTAACCGCCGGTGATCACCTTGAGCTGGCCGCCCAGCGCCTGGGCAACCACTTCGCCACCGCCACCAAAGGCCACGTAGTTGACCTTGTTGACCGGCACGTCCAGCTTGCCCGCCAGCTCGGCGATGCCGATGTGATCCACCGAGCCCTTGGAGCCGCCGCCCCAGGTGATGCTTGTCGGATTGGCCTTGAAGGCCTTGATCAGGTCATCGAGGGTCTTGTACTCAGACTCCTTGCGCACGGCGATCACGTTGTACTCGGTGAACAGCCGGGCAATGGGCGTCACATCCTTCAGGCTGATCTGCGGTTTGTTCTGTTCGATGCCCGCGACCATGATCGCGCCGACCACCAGCAATGCGTTCGGGTCACCCTTGGTGCTGTTGGCAAATTGCGCCAGGCCCAGGGTCCCGCCCGCGCCGCCCTTGTTCTCGAAGGTGACGGCTTTGGCCGTATTGGCTTCGATCATGGCCTTGCCCAGCACCCTGGCGGTCTGGTCGTAACCACCGCCCACTGAACCCGGGGCCATGAATTTCACGGTATCCAGCGCAAAGGCGGGTGCGACCAGCACGGCAGCGGTCAAACCAGCGGCCACGCAGCGACTGAAACGACGGATCAAAGCGGACATGGGCATCTCCTGATTGCATTGTTTTTATAGGTGCCGATTGCCCATCGGGGTGCTCGATGAACATGGGCCTGCGAACAAGCTTAGGCCATGGATCCGTGGGTTGATCTGTTTTAAAGCGCTGCAACACCCTGTAGGAGCGAGCCTGCTCGCGATGGACGTAAATGCACCGCGTTTATTCAGGTAACACACGTAATCGTTAGCGACCATCGCGAGCAGGCTCGCTCCTACAGGGTTTGAAGTGTTCCAACCGGCGTTTGATTACAACTTTGTCATCAAGCTGTTGGTCAGCTGTTCGGATCGCCTAGTTAACCTGAACGCTGTCAGGCCAGCCACCGGCCACATGAGTCACGCACAGACAAAAACCCGCCGAGGCACTGTCGACAAAACAATGCTCTAGGGTGCGTGTCATGACCTAACCTCATTGGCTAAGTGACTAACAACCCGTCGAGCTCGCCGATGTGCAATGTCTTGAAGTCAATGATCTGCGTCGCCTTCGCGCTTCTGGCGGCCAGCCCGGGATGGCTGTTGGCGGCGCCCATGGCCGACACCCTTGCCCCCGCCCCCGCAGCCCCGATCATCAGCATCGCCGACAGCGAATTGCTGGGGGTGCAGAATCAGTTGAACAGCCTCAAGCAGCAGGTTTCCCAGGCCAGCAACTACACCCAGCTGGAAAGCTCACAGGATCTGGTGCAAGTACTGATTCAGGATATTGAGCGCTTGTCCACATCGCTGCTGCCCGGACAGGCGCAGTTGCAGGCGCAACTCAATGTGCTGGGGCCGGTGCCGCTCGACGAGAACGCGTTGGTGACGTCTGCCATTACCACCCAACGAGACGCCCTCGGCGAGCAAAAAAACAAGCTCGATAGCCAGCTCAAAACCCTGGCCGCTCTGAAAACAAGTGCCGCCGAACTGATCACCCAGATTGGCAGTATTCGGCGCAGCCTGCTGGAAGCGGAAGTGACCCAGCAAACCAGCAGTATCCTGAACCCGGGATTCTGGTCGCCATTGTTCGCTCTTCCGATCGAGGACCGCCAGCGTTTCAGCGCCCTCATCGAGCAACTCGAGGCCACGCACCGGGCCGCCTGGCAGCCCGGACAACGCGGGATCACCGCCGCCCTGCTGATCCTGGCCCTGGCCATCTGGACCGTGGGGCGAAAGCTCGCCGGCCGGGCTCTGGCATGGTTGTGCATCCATCGAATGCCTGAAGGCCGGTTGCGGCGCAGCTCCCTTGCGCTGGCATCGGTAGTGGCGACGGTGCTGACCGCCGGCATCGCCCTGCAACTGCTGCATGTTGCCGGGACCCGCCAACTGCCCTACACCCCACTGCTGGCCGATCTGGCGCAGTATCTGGAAAAGCTGGCCTATACCTGCGTGCTGATCACCGGGTTGAGTCGTGCATTGCTATCGACTAAACATCCTTCATGGCGCCTGCCCGATATCGCCGATCCGGTGGCGTTGGCGATGGAACCCTATCCAGGGTTGCTGGCGAGCCTGCTGCTGGTGCTGGTGACCCTGGTGCAGATGAGCAATGTCACCGGCATGAGCGCCGAAGTGGTGCTGTTCGGTCGGGGCATCGTGGCGTTGGTCGCGGCACTGGTGATCGGCGCATTGCTGTTGCGCGTCAGCAAGACGCGCCGAGACCTGATAGTGGCCGGAGAGACTCCTGAAGGCGTCACCACCTTCGCCGGACTGATTTATACGTTTACCGGCTTTGCCGTGGTGGTGTCCCTGTTCGCCCTGGTGATCGGCTACGTGGCGATGGCCCGGTTCATCACCTATGAATTGGTCTGGATATTCATCATCTTCGCCGCTTTCTACCTGCTCACACAGGTTTACCAGGACACCTGCGACTACGTTTTTTCGCCCCGACAACCCGTCGGCAAGGCCATCAAACAGCTGCTGGGCATCGGCAATCCGCGCCTGGAGCAGATCTGTACCGTGTTTTCCGGCGCAGGCCGCGCCATCCTGATACTGATCGGCGTCATCGCGTTGTTTGTCGGTGGGATCGGTACGACGCTCGGGCAATTGGTCACCGGCACTGTGGCCATACTCGGCGGTGAAGGGCTGCGCAAGCTGAACATCGTCCCGGACAATTTGATGCATGCCCTCCTGACACTGATGATCGGTGTCTACCTGATACGCACGCTACGACGCTGGCTGGATAGCGAGTTCCTGCCGAAAACCGAGATGGACCCGGGCATGTGCGCCTCGCTGAGCACCCTGTTCGCCAACATCGGCTACGTGTCCGTCGTCCTGCTCACGCTGGCGTCGCTGGGGATCAAGTGGACTAACCTCGCCTGGATCGTCAGTGCCCTGTCAGTGGGCATCGGCTTCGGGCTTCAGGAGATCGTGAAGAATTTCATCTCCGGCCTGATCCTGCTGACCGAGCGCCCGGTGAAGGTCGGCGACCTTATCAGCATCAGTGGCGTGGAAGGCGACATTCGCCGAATCAACGTACGGGCCACGGAAATACAGCTGGCCGACCGCTCGATCATGATCGTGCCCAACTCCCACCTGATTTCGCAGAACCTGCGCAACGTCACCCTCGGCGGCAGCGCCCAGGGCGTGGTGATACTCGAACTGATGTTCCCGTTGGACATCGACCCTGAGCAAGTGCAAAACCTGCTGCACGACACCTTCACCGAACACGAATCCATTCTCGATAAACCGGTGCCATTCTTGCGTTTCAGTCAGCTGAAACCTGAGGGCATCACCTTGACCATCACCGGTTATGTCGGCAGCCCACGCACCGTCGGCGCGATCAAAAGCGAGCTGCTGTTTGCAATTCTCAAGCGGCTGGGTGCTGCGGGGATTGAACTGGCGAAACCGCCTGCTGTGTGAGGCTCAACCACATGTGGCAGCAGGAGGCACGCGCAGTCGGTGATGCCGGGTAAAAACCGGCTCCACCCCACCGTTAACCGTCTGTTGCCCTATCCTTTCATCCAAGCCATCACGCCGGACATCGACCATGTCAGCCCCCGAATCCACCCTCCTCGACAGTTGGCACCACAACGCCCGGGCCTGGATCGACGCTATCCGCAGCGGCACCATCGAAAGCCGCCTCAAGGTCACCGACCAGGCCATCCTGCTGGCGGTGCTCGGACGCCAGCCCGAGCGTGTGCTCGACCTGGGTTGCGGCGAAGGCTGGTTGTTGCGCGCGCTGGCTGAACGGGCCATTGACGCGGTGGGTGTGGATGGCGACGTGACGCTGGTGGAGGCGGCGCGAGCGGCGGGTTCGTCGAAGGTGCATGTGGCGAGCTATGAAGCGTTGGCCGAAGCGAAAATCGACATCGGCCGCGACTACGACCTGATCTGCGCCAACTTCGCCTTGCTGCATCAGGACATCATCCCCCTGCTCGCCGCCATGAACGCCCTGCTCGCCCCGGGTGGCGCGCTGGTGATCCAGACGTTGCATCCATGGGCAGCTGCGGCAGGCGACTATCAGGATGGCTGGCGGGAAGAGACCTTCGCCGGCTTCAAGGGGCAGTGGCAGCCCATGCCGTGGTATTTCCGAACCCTGTCCAGTTGGCTCAATGCGCTGGACATGGCCGGGTTTACGCTGGCCGGCTTGCAGGAGCCGCAGCACCCGCAAAGCCCTGTGCCGCAGTCGTTGCTGTTGGTGGCCGAGCCGCGGCGGTGATTGGCTTTCAAGGCCTGCATACAGGTGCTGACTGCCATGCAACCCTGTAGGAGCGAGCCTGCTCGCGATGAGGCCGGCACATTCAACATCGATGTCGCCTGACACTCCGCCTTCGCGAGCAGGCTCGCTCCCACAGGTTCTGTGGCTGTACACAACATCTGCGAACCACCCAAATCAACTGTGGGAGCGGGTTTGCCCGCGAAGAGGCCGGTACATTCAACATCAATGTCGCCTGACACTCCGCCTTCGCGAGCAAGCTCGCTCCTACAGGTTCAGTGGCTGTACGCAAAATCTGCGAACTACCCAAATCATTGTGGGAGCGAGCCTGCTCGCGAAGAGGCCGGCACATTCAACATCGATGTCGCCTGACACACCGCCTTCGCGAGCAGGCTCGCTCCTACAGGTTCCGTGGTGCACCCAATACAGCGTCAGGCCCATTCTTTACGCAGCTGGCGCGCCGCATTGACCATGTGCACCAGCGCCGCTTCGGTTTCCGGCCAGCCGCGGGTTTTCAGGCCGCAGTCCGGGTTGACCCACAGGCGGTCGGCGGGAATGCGCTTGGCGGCCTTGCGCAGCAGGTTGGCCATTTCCGCGGAGTCCGGCACCCGTGGCGAGTGGATGTCATACACGCCCGGGCCGATTTCGTTCGGGTAGGCAAAGGCTTCGAACGCGTCCAGCAGCTCCATGTCCGAGCGCGAGGTTTCGATGGTGATCACGTCGGCGTCCATGGCGGCGATGGATTCGATCACATCGTTGAACTCGCTGTAGCACATGTGGGTGTGGATCTGGGTTTCGTCACGCACGCCGCAGGCGCACAGGCGGAACACTTCGGTCGCCCAGTCCAGGTAGTGCTGCCACTGCGCCCGGCGCAACGGCAAGCCTTCGCGGAACGCGGCCTCGTCGATCTGCACGATCTTGATCCCGGCGGCTTCCAGATCCACCACTTCGTCGCGAATCGCCAGGGCCAGTTGGCGGGCCTGCACTTCGCGGCTCACGTCTTCGCGCGGGAACGACCACATCAGCATGGTCACGGGACCGGTCAGCATGCCCTTCATCACTTTGTCGGTGAGGCCTTGGGCATAGCGGATCCACTCCACGGTCATGGCTTTCGGACGGCTCAGGTCGCCGAAGATCACCGCCGGTTTCACACAGCGCGAACCGTAGCTCTGGACCCAACCGAAACGGGTGAACACGTAGCCGTCGAGTTGCTCGGCGAAGTACTCGACCATGTCGTTACGCTCGGCTTCACCGTGCACCAGCACGTCCAGGCCCAGGTGTTCCTGCACTTGCACGGCGTGACGGATCTCGCTGTGCATCGCTTCGGTGTATTCGGCTTCGGTCAGCTTGCCTTGCTTGAACGACTGGCGAGCCAGGCGGATCGACGCGGTTTGCGGGAACGAACCGATGGTGGTGGTCGGGAACAACGGCAGGTTCAGGCCGGCGCGCTGTTTCTCGATACGCTGGGCAAACTGCGAATGACGCTGGCTGTCCTTGGCGGTGATGGCGGCAACACGCGCCTGCACTGCTGGCTTGTGAATGCGTGGCGACGCAGCACGGCTGGCCTGGACAGCGCGGCTTTGAGTCAGCGCTTCAAGCACCTTCGGCGCTTCCGGTTCATTCACCGCCTGAGCCAGCACCGCGACTTCTTCACACTTCTGCACGGCAAACGCCAGCCAGCTTTTCAGTTCGGCATCGAGCTTGTCTTCACGCCCCAGATCAACCGGGCTGTGCAGCAGCGAGCAGGATGGCGCGACCCACAGGCGATCACCCAGACGCTCGTGAGCATACTGCAACGTGGCCAGGGCGTTTTCCAGGTCGCAGCGCCAGACGTTGCGGCCGTTGACCACGCCCAGCGACAGCACTTTGTAAGCCGGCAGGCGGTCGAGGATGGTCGGGAACTGCTCAGGTGCGCGCACCAGATCGATGTGCAGACCGTCCACCGGCAGGTTGGCGGCCAGGCCCAGGTTCTCTTCCAGACCACCGAAGTACGTGGCGACCAGCTTCTTCAGCGGGTCGCGCTGAATCAGGTTGTAGGCGCGCTCAAAGGCGTTTTTCCAGTCCTGCGGCAAATCGAGGACCAGGATCGGCTCGTCGATTTGTACCCATTCAACGCCTTGTGCCGCCAGGCGCTGGAAGATTTGACCGTACAGTGGCAGCAGGCGATCGAGCAGTTCGAGCTTGTCGAACTCGGCGCCCTTGGCCTTGCCCAGCCACAGATAAGTCAGCGGGCCGATGATCACCGGCTTGACGTTGTGCCCCAGTGCGCGGGCTTCTTCGACTTCCTCGAACAGCTGATCCCAACCAAGTTGGAATTGCTGATCGGCGCTGAATTCAGGCACGAGGTAGTGATAGTTGGTGTCGAACCACTTGGTCATTTCCTGGGCGTGCGCGCCGCAGCAGCTGTCGCTCACACCGCGCGCCATGCCGAACAAGGTTTGCAGGCTGGCCTTGCCATCGTGCGGGCGGAAACGCTCCGGGATCACACCGAACATCAGCGTGTGAGTCAGGACCTGGTCGTACCAGGCGAAGTCGCCGACCGGCAGCAGCTCGATGCCGGCCTTTTTCTGCAAGTCCCAGTGAGTCTTGCGCAGGTCGCGGCCCACGGTGCGCAGACCGGCTTCGTCGAGCTCGCCCTTCCAGAACGCCTCTTGAGCCTTTTTCAGTTCACGGTCGCGACCAATGCGCGGAAATCCAAGGGAATGGGCCACAGCCATGTCAAATAACTCCAATGCGTTCAATGGGGCCATTGTCGACAGTGCCAGCGAGTGAGACAAACTCATTTTAATCTTGATGATCACAAGTTCTTCTCATGATCGATGACACTGCACAGCCTGCACTGGATGGACACCTGATTCAGCGCGCTCGCCCCGATGTTCAACCTGCACCTGAAAACCACTGGCGTGACTGAACCGTGGCGTGTGCGTAAGCCGGGCGTCGATGGCATCATCACCCGCTACGAAGATTTCGATGATCGCCACCCCCTCGGGTCGGCTAAGGAATAGTCCCGATGCGTATCAAGACACTGCCGGCCTGTGCCACGGCGTTCTACCCGAACGCCAAAGCGCAGACCGCCGGGATCAACCCATGACGGCCATTTTTCGTCCGCGTCCGACGTTGATCTTTTTGCTGCTGTTGCTGGTGCTGGTGTTCTGGCTGTCCTTGGCTCTCGGACCGGTCAGCCTGCCGCTGGGTGATACCTTGCTGGCCGGGATGCGCCTGCTGGGGTTGCCACTTGACGGTGGCGACACGCAGCAGGCGGAGTTGATCCTCGGTCAGATTCGTCTGCCGCGCAGTTTGCTCGGCATCGCCGTGGGTTCGGTACTGGCGTTGTCCGGCGTGGCGATGCAGGGGTTGTTCCGCAACCCCTTGGCGGACCCGGGTCTGGTCGGTGTTTCCGGTGGCGCGGCACTCGGTGCCGCCCTTGCCATCGTCGGCGGCAGCCTGCTCGGTGGCTTGCCGCCGGCGATCGAACCCTACCTGCTGTCGGTCAGCGCCTTCGCCGGTGGCTTGATCGTCACGGCGGTGGTGTATCGCTTTGGTCGCCGCAACGGGCAAACCGACGTTGCCACCATGCTCTTGGCGGGTGTGGCGATGACGGCCATGGCTGGTGCCGGGGTTGGTCTGTTCACCTACCTGGCCGATGACGCGACCTTGCGTACCCTGACGTTCTGGAACCTGGGCAGCCTCAACGGTGCCAGCTACTCGCGCTTGTGGCCGTTGCTGATCGTCACCCTGGGCGTGGCGTTGTGGTTGCCCCGTCGGGCGGCGGCGCTCAATGCCATGCTGCTGGGTGAGTCGGAGGCCCGTCACCTGGGCTTCGACATCGAGCGGATCAAGCTTGAGCTGGTGCTGTGCACGGCGCTCGGCGTCGGCGCGGCCGTCGCGGCGGCGGGCCTGATCGGTTTTATCGGTCTGGTCGTACCGCATCTGATGCGCCTGCTGGTCGGCCCGGATCACCGGGTGTTGCTGCCCGCGTCATTGCTGGCCGGTGCGAGCCTGCTGTTACTGGCCGATCTAGTGGCGCGCCTGCTGTTGGCGCCGGCCGAATTGCCCATCGGCATCGTGACTGCGCTGATCGGGGCTCCGTTCTTTCTTTATCTGCTGGTACGAGGGCGTTCCTGATGCTGCGGGCAAACAACTTGCTGGTACGTCGTGGCAAGCGCACGGTACTGGCGAACATCGATATCGAGTTGCGCCCCGGTGAAGTGCTGGGTGTGCTGGGGCCGAACGGCGCCGGCAAAAGCACCCTGCTCGCCGCTTTATGCGGCGAACTGGCGACCAGCGAAGGCAGGGTCAGCCTCGACGAGCGTCCACTCGCCGACTGGCCGGGTCAGGAACGGGCCAAACGCCTGGCCGTGCTGCCGCAGAGCTCGAGCCTGAACTTTGCATTCTCGGTCAATGAAGTCGTCGGCATGGGTCGCTTGCCTCACGCCAGCGGTCGCGTGCGCGATGCCGAAATCGTCGCCGAGGCGCTCAAAGCCGCCGATGCGCTTCATCTGGCCGGACGCAGCTACCTGGCCCTGTCCGGCGGTGAACGTCAGCGCGTCCATCTGGCGCGGGTGCTCGCTCAGCTCTGGCCGGGTGCCGAAGGGCAAACCCTGCTACTCGATGAACCGACGTCGATGCTCGATCCGCTGCACCAACACACCATTTTGCAAGCCGTGCGCGACTTCGCCGAGCGTGGCGCCGCCGTGCTGGTGATCCTGCACGACCTCAACCTGGCCGCACGTTACTGCGATCAACTACTGTTGTTGCAACAGGGTCTGCCCCACGCCTATGGTCCACCGGCAGAGGTGCTGACCGTCGAAGCGCTGGCGGCAGTCTATGGGTTGGAGGTGCTGATTCACCAACACCCGGAACGCGGCCACCCGTTGATCATCGCGCGCTGATACCGCCCCCTCCTCTGTCATCGAGGGGGGCACCTGTCCGATAAGGAAAACCGATGCGCTTTCTTTTGCTCTGTGCATTCAGCCTGTTGGCTGCCTGCCAAACCCATCAACTCACACCACTGCCGGCGCCGATCGCCCCGCAAGGGCGTGATCACACTGACCTTGGGGTCATCCGTGAACTCGCCACGGGCCGCACGCTGACGCCGCAAGAACTGGTCGAACGCCTGGCCGTTACGCCGCGGGTTCTGGTCGGTGAACAGCACGACAACCCGGACCACCACGCCCTGCAATTGTGGCTGCTGCGCGAACTGGCGGCACAACGGGCCCAGGGCAGTCTGTTGATGGAGATGCTCAATCCCGACCAACAGGCCAGGGTCGATGCCGCGCAAGCCGCGACCCGCGCCGGCCAGCCACCGGCCGATGCGTTCACGGCGCTGGCCTGGCAGGCCAATTGGGACTGGAGCGTCTATGGCGCACTGGTCACCTACGCGCTGCGACAACCGTATCCACTGTTGGCGGCGAATCTGGACCGCGCGCAGATCATACAGATCTACAAACAGCGCCCGGTACTCACGGGGGCAGCCTCCACCACCCAACAGGTGCAGGCGACCTTGCTCGAAGACATCCGCGAATCCCATTGTGGCCTGCTGCCCGAAGCACAGATGCCGGCGATGCTCGCCGTGCAGCAACAGCGTGACCGGCACATGGCAGAGCGCCTGATGGCAGCGCCTCTACCTGCGCTGCTGCTGGCCGGAGCCTTCCACGTGCGCAAGGATCTGGGGGTGCCGCTGCACCTGAAGGACCTGGGTGCCGGTGAAGGGAATGCGGTGCTGATCCTGGCCGAAGCGGGCAAGACCGTGACTGCCGAGAGTGCAGATTTTGTGTGGTACACCGCCGCGCAACCGGAAGAGGATCATTGCGCGCAGCTGCGTCGTTAACCCCCCTGTAGGAGCGAGCTTGCTCGCGATGGTCGTTAACGATAAAGCGTATTTACTGGCTAAACGCGGCGCTCTTGAGTCCATCGCGAGCAAGCTCGCTCCTACAGAGGACTACATTCGCTTAAGTGAACAGCATTGCGCTCCGGCGCGACACTATGTCACGCCCCTGCGTCGGTCCAATGGTCGTATCCACCCCTCCGGCACCGGCACAGTTTGTTAACATCCCCACGATTTTTTCGTCTGTACAGTCATCACGCTGTCATTTCAGCCTGTTCAACAGGATGCTTTTTTTCATGAGTACTGTGTATACCCGCCGAACGGTCCTGCAAGGCATGGGCCTGTTGAGCCTGGGCCTGCTCGCCGGTTGCGACGACAGCAGCAAGCTGTCGTTCAAGTACGGCAAAGACCTCAGCGACAAGATCATGGGGCGCAACTTCAAGCTCAAGAACGCTCAGGGCGAAACCCGGATGCTGGGCAGCTATCGCGGCCTGATGCCGATGGTGTTCTTCGGTTTCACTCAATGCCCGGCCGTATGCCCGACCACGCTGGCCCGCGCGGCACAGGCCAAAAAACTGATGGGTCGCGATGGCGACAGGCTGCAGGTGGTCTTCATCACCCTGGACCCTGAGCGCGACACGCCAGAGATGATCGATAAATACGTAAAAGCCTTCGACCCGAGTTTCGAGGCGCTGTACGGCACCCTGGAACAAACCGCCGCCACCGCCAAGGAATTCGGCGTGTTCTTTGAAAAGGTCCCGAGCGGCGATACCTATACCCTCTCCCATACCGCGACCAGCTATGTCTTCGACTCCCGGGGCACGCTGCGCCTGGGACTGTCCACGTCCCTGACGGCCCAAGAGTGCGCAGAAGACCTGCTCACCGTGATGGAGGTTTGCTGAAATGAATGCCCCGCAGGCTAAAAACCGTTTTGCACAACGCTGCAGGCAACTGGCGCTGGGTTTGTCCCTGGTTGGCCTGGCCTTTCAGGCGTCGGCACAAACCGAGGTCGAAGACGCCTGGGTCCGCGCCACCGTAGCCGGTCAGCCGTCGAGCGGTGCCTTCATGACCGTCACCGCGAGCAGCGACAGCAAACTGCTGAGCGTGCAAACGCCGGTTGCCGGGCTGGTGCAGATCCATGAAATGAGCATGAAAGACGACGTGATGAAAATGCAGCAGGTGGGCGCCGTCGCACTGCCCGCCGGTAAAGCGGTGAGCTTCGATCCCCACGGCTACCACATCATGCTCATGAACCTGACGGGCCAGATCAAGGAAGGCGACAAGGTGCCGCTGACCCTGACCGTCGAAGACGCCAAGGGCGAGAAAGAGTCGATTCAGGTTGAAGCCGTTGCCAAGGCGATTGGCACCATGGATCACAGCTCGATGACGCACGATCACAGCAAGATGAATTGATTGCTCCGTCAGTTAAAACACAGAACCTGTGGGAGCGAGCCTGCTCCGGGCGGCGATCCGACGAAGGGGCAGGCACATCCAACAGAGATATTGGCTGACCCACCGCTATCGCGAGCAGGCTCGCTCCCACAGTTTTGATCTGCAGTGAACGCCAATCCCGCGGCGGGCCACAATATTTATTTGTGGGAGCGAGCCTTTCAGGTCTTGGCGACAACTCCCTGTCGTTCGCCAAGACCTTTTCATGTCAACTCAAACCAGCTTGAGCACGACGTTGATGTTGTTGCGTGTGGCTTTCGAGTACGGGCAGTACTGGTGCCCGGTGTCGACGATTTTCTGCGCGGTTTCGCGATCCAGTCCTGGCAGGCTGACATTGAGCCGCGCCTGGAGCAGGTAGCCGCCTTCATTGGTGCCCAGGTCGACTTCGGCATCGACGGCCACATCCTTGGGCAACGCCACTTTCATTTCCCTGGCCGCAACCTGCATGGCGCCGATAAAACAGGCTGACCATCCGGCAGAGAACAGTTGCTCGGGGTTAGTACCGCCACCGCCCGCACCTGGCGACGACAGCTTCACATCGAGAATTCCGTCGGAGCTGCGGGACGCGCCGTCACGCCCGCCGGTGGTGTGGGTTTTGGCGGTGTACAACACTTTATCGATGTGGTTCATGGTGACCTCCTGATTGAGTTGTAAGAATCCGGTATTAACACCCCATCCGGACGCAGGGATGGTCAATCAATATAGACGTCACACGCCCACACCGTGGTCGATCCGACCAGCGTCCGTTTCTTCTTTATTTACGCGCCAACTTGTACCTGACGCAGTCCTCATAAAAGCTCTGCCGTACAGCAGTCGGTTTGAATCTCGACGGACTGTCATAAGTTTGCTCTGTAATGCCAAGTGCCATCATGCGCATCCAGGTTTTGGCGAACTTGTAGGCCTGGATTTTCTGGCGGGCGGCATACAGAGAAACGCCTGAAAGCTTGAGTTCCTGTGCCCTTGCAGCGGTGCCCGCGCCCCAGCTGCACATGTACTGATCATTGCCGGCCAGTTCTTTTGCTTGAGCCGAATTGGCTACACCCGCAACTATCAGCGGGATTAACGCGATCCATGTCTTGCGCATCTTGACCTATTTAACTGGCTGAAAATGAACTAATTTTGCTAAGGATTTTTAAACTTGGGGGCCAGCATCGTGCCTTTTCTGCAAATTAATTCGAAAAAGAGATGGGTAATGTCATTTCTTGCGAGTTTTCAATCCTTTGCTATAGCTAAGACTCTCAATCGCCAACTAAGTGAGGCAACGGAATGTCAGTCGCAAAGAAAATGAGTGTGGGGCAACTGACAATGTTGACCGCCGTCAACATGTTGGGCTCCGGCATTGTGCTGCTACCGACGAAACTCGCGGAAGTCGGTGCAATTTCGATCCTCTCCTGGCTGGTGACTGCCACCGGTTCCCTCGCTCTGGCCTACGCCTTTGCGCGATGCGGGATGCTCAGCCGCAAGACCGGCGGCATGGGCGGTTATGCCGAATACACATTTGGTAAAGCGGGTAACTACATCACCAACTACACCTACGGTCTGTCGCTGTTGATTGCCAACGTCGCGATCAGTATTACTGCGGTTGGTTATATCCAGGTGTTGTTCGGGATAAAACTCGATTCGCTGCAAGTAGGCCTGGCCACCATTGCCTTGTTATGGATCACCACTTTCGCCAACTTTGGCGGCGCGAGCATTACCGGCCGGATCGGTGCGATCACAGTCTGGGGTGTGATTGCTCCGGTGGTGCTGGTATCCACGGTGGGCTGGTTCTGGTTCGACAGCAGCGTTTACGCCGCTGGCTGGAACCCCCACGACAAGGGCTGGTTCGAAGCGGCCGGCGCCTCGGTGGCGATCACCCTGTGGGCCTTCCTCGGTCTGGAATCGGCTTGCGCCAACACCGATGCGGTGGAAAACCCTGAGCGCAATGTACCGATTGCCGTGTTGGGCGGCACCTTGGGTGCGGCGGTGATCTACATCGTCTCCACCAACGTCATCTTCGGTATCGTCGGCAACGAAGAACTGGTCGCGTCCACCGCACCGTTCGGCCTGGTGTTCGCCAAGATGTTCACCCCGATGGTCGGGGACATCGTGATGGCGGCCATGGTACTCGCCTGCATCGGTTCGCTGCTGGGTTGGCAGTTCACCATTGCCCAGGTGTACAAAAGCTCGGCGGACACCGGTTACTTCCTGTCGATCTTCGCCAAGGCCAACAAAGCGGGAACGCCGATTGTCGGCATGCTGGTACTGCTCGCCGCACAGACCGCGCTGGCCCTGCTCACCATCAGTCCCGACCTGAGCAAGCAGTTCGACACCCTGGTCAACCTCGCGGTGGTGACCAACCTGGTGCCTTACATCCTGTCCATGGCCGCGCTGATGACCATGCAAAAAGTCTCCAACGTACCGGAAGGCAAGGCGCTGGCGACCAACGTCATTGCCCTGATCGCGGCGGCTTACAGCTACCTGGCGCTGTACAGCTCCGGTGAGCAGGCGCTGATGCTGGGCGGCGTGGCGACCATCGCTGGTTACACCCTGTTCGGCTTCGTCAACAACCGTCTGATCCGCCTCGAAGCACTCAACAACAGCGTACCGACGCAAACCGTCAGCGCGCAGCACCTCACTGCCGAGCCAGTGCCGGTGAACAATCTGAATGCAGTCATTATGGAGGTTCAAGCATGACGGAATATAAACACTCGCTGGGCATGCTGGCGCTACTGGTCAGCAGTCCGCCGGACAAGCGAACGGTGTTCGGCCGCGCCCTGGATCAACTGGTCCACGACGTAGAGGGCCGTGGTGTCAGCGTACTGGCTTCGGAAAGCCTCATCGATGCTGCATCGATCCTGCGTTCGGACCCGGCCATTCAATGTGTGATCATCCGATGGGAAATGGACACCAGCGAAGGCCACGCCGACTGCACCCGATTGCTGGTCAAGCTGCGCGAGCGCAACACCCGGGTACCGGTGTTTCTGATCAGCGACCGTACCACCGCGTCGACCATTCCGTTATTGGTCATGCAACACGCCGACGACTTCATCTGGCTGCCCGAGGACACCTCCCGTTTCCTCAGCGGGCGCATCCTGGCGGCCATCGAACGCTATCGCCAGGCCGCCCTGCCGCCAATGTTCGGCGCGCTGGTGAAGTTTGCCCGCAACTATGAATACTCGTGGCACACCCCTGGGCATGCCGGTGGCACGGCATTCCTGAAAAGCACCGCAGGCCGGGCCTTCTACGAGTTCTTCGGCGAAAACCTGCTGCGTTCCGACCTGTCGATCTCGGTCGGCGAACTGGGCTCCCTGCTCGATCACAGCGGCCCGATCGGCCAGGGCGAACGCTATGCCGCCAAGGTCTTTGGCGCGCACCGCACGTACTACGTGACCAACGGTTCGTCGATGTCCAACCGCGTCATCCTCATGGCCAGCGTCACGCGCAATCAGATCGCCCTGTGCGACCGCAATTGCCACAAGTCCGCCGAACATGCGATGACCCTGTCCGGGGCGATTCCGACCTACCTGGTGCCGACCCGCAACCGCTACGGCATCATCGGCCCGATCCTGCCGCAGACCCTGAGCGCCGAAGGCGTGAAAGCCGCCATCGCCAACAACCCGCTGGTCAAGGAAGGCATCGACCCGACGCCGGTGCACGCCATTGTCACCAACTCCACCTATGACGGCCTGACCTACAACGTCACCCGTGTCGAAGAGCTGCTGGGCGAAAGTGTCGACCGTCTGCACTTCGACGAAGCCTGGTACGGTTATGCGCGCTTCAACCCGCTGTACAGCGGACGCCATGCCATGCACGGCAACCCGGCCGATCACGACAAATCCAAGCCGACCGTGTTCGCCACCCAGTCGACCCACAAGTTACTGGCCGCCCTGTCCCAGGCCTCGATGATCCACGTACGTGACGGCCGTAACCCGATCGAACATGCGCGCTTCAACGAGTCGTACATGATGCACGCCTCGACCTCGCCGAACTACGCGATCATGGCGTCCTGCGACGTCAGTTCGGCGATGATGGAAGCGCCGAGCGGGCAGATCCTCACCAACGAGTCGATTGAAGAGGCCATCAGCTTCCGCCAGGTGCTCTCGCGCATGCACAACGAGATGCTGAGCAAGGATGACTGGTTCTTCACCTGCTGGCAGCCGCCGACCGTACAGGTTGGCGCAGCGACCGTGCCGTTCCATGAGGTCGACCCGGCTACGCTTAAAACCGACCCGAACTGCTGGGTCCTGCACCCGAACGCGGTATGGCATGGTTTCGGCGACATCGAAGACGGCTACTGCATGCTCGACCCGATCAAGGTTTCGGTACTTGCCCCGGGCATGGGCGACGACGGCAACCTGCTCGCCAACGGCATCCCCGCCTGCGTGGTCACCGCGTACCTGGGTCGCCAGGGTATCGTGGTCGAGAAAACCACCGACTTCACCATCCTGTTCCTGTTCTCCATCGGCATCACCAAAGGCAAATGGGGCACGCTGCTCAATGCCCTGCTCGACTTCAAGCGCGATTACGACGACAACGCCGAGCTCGAGCTGTGCCTGCCCGATCTGTACAACGCCAACCAGCGACGCTATGCCGGCATGGGCCTGAAGGATCTGGCCGACGAAATCTTCGCCGCCATGAAAAAACACAAGACCACCGCCAACATGTCCCAGGCCTTCGGCACCCTGCCGAAAGCCGAGTTCAGCCCGGTGGAGGCCTACGAAAAGCTGGTGCGCAACGACATCGAGCTGGTGACTCTCAACGAAGCTGCCGGGCGCCTTGCCGCCACCGGTATCGTGCCCTACCCGCCTGGCATCCCGTTGCTCATGCCGGGTGAGAACGCAGGGCCTGCGGACGGTCCGTTGCTGGCGTATCTCAAGGCACTGGAAGCCTTCGATAAATCCTTCCCCGGCTTCACCCATGACACCCACGGGATCGAAGTCGAAGACGGCGTTTATCGGATGCTGGTATTGAAATAAGCCAGGCAGGTTCACCGCAACCCCTGTGGGAGCGAGCCTGCTCGCGATAGCGTTTTTGCAGCCAACATCACTGTTGCCTGACACGACGCCATCGCGAGCAGGCTCGCTCCTACATTGCTTTGCATCGCCCCCACAAATCCCTATGGGCAAATTCGATCACAGCGCTCTATGATTGATCCCCATGACCACCACCGCTGCGATCCGCTCACCCTGCCCGCCCGGCGCCTGCGACTGCGGGCGTGACCCGTTGCTGGAAACACCGGGGGCGGACCTGCGCATCCTGTTTCTGACCCGCAACGAAGAAAAACGCCTGATCGAACGTCTGGAAAACCTGCAGAGCCTGAGCGATCTTGAGCACGTGCGACGGCGCATGTTCGAACAGTTGGGTATCCGCGTGAACATCGCCCCCGGCTTCAATGAAGTGCGCACCATGCGCGGCATCGGCATCCAGGTTGGCGAACTGCCAGGGCTGTGCCGCAAGACCCGCGCCAACATCCCCGCCGCCATTCGCCGAGCCATGGAAAAGCGCCCGGAGATTGCCTACGAACTGCTCAATGCCAACGACCTGTTGCGTGACGCCTGATGAAACCTCTCCTCGAATTCCCCCTCACCGACAAGATTCTCACCACGTACGCCCTGGCCATCGGTGCCGACCTGCAGGGCTACCGCAACCACATTTACCGGGTGCTGAATTTCCATGGCGCCCTCAGCGGTGCCGAAGGCCTGCCCTCGCAAGCCGTACAAATCGCGGCGGCGTTTCATGACCTGGGTATCTGGACCGATGACACCCTCGACTACCTGCCCCCGTCCATTGCTCTGGCCATCGAGTACCTCGACAGCCAGCAACGGCCGGAACTGAAGGATGAAGTCAGCGCGTTGATACTTGAGCATCACAAGCTGCGCCGGTATCGCGGCGCTTTCGCCAACAGTGTCGAACCCTTCCGCCAGGCCGATCTGGTGGATGTGTCCCTGGGACTGGTGCGTTTCGGCTTGCCCCGAAGCTTCATCAAAACCGTGCAGGCGACCTTTCCCGATCATGGTTTTCACTCGATGCTGATAAAGCTGTCTGCCCGGCAGCTCATCCGCTCGCCGCTGCGGCCGCTGCCGATGTTTCGCTGGTGATACAGGCGTCTGCCTTCCCCACCGATGGCGCCATTGCCGCAACGCCATTTCGCAGCAAAGTGCCTGAAACACTCACCTTCTGACTATCCATTACTGGATATTTCGCAATTCAAACCTACGCTCTTCGCGGGGGCTTACGAATTTCAACGACGGTTGGGGGCTCGTCTCGATTTACTCACGCTTGTACGCAGGAGCTCGACATGAACCGGACATCCTTATCCACGATGTTTGCGCTACCCCTGTTGTTGTCTGCAATGGCGTTACCCGCCCTGGCCCTGGCCGCTGACAAGTCCCCCAACATCCTGGTGATCATGGGCGACGATATCGGCTGGTCGAATATCGGCGTCTACAACCAGGGCATGATGGCTGGCAGAACCCCCAACCTCGACCAACTGGCGAATGAAGGCATGCGTTTCACCGACTATTACGCCGAAGCCAGTTGCACCGCCGGACGCGCCAATTTCATCACCGGCGAACTGCCGATTCGTACGGGCATGACCACCGTCGGCCAGGCCGGCTCGCCCGTGGGCATTCCCGCCGAAGCCGTCACCATCGCGACCGCACTCAAGGCCATGGGTTATGCCACCGGCCAGTTCGGCAAGAACCACTTGGGCGACCTGAACCAGTTCCTGCCCACCGTCCACGGTTTCGACGAATTCTTCGGCTACCTCTATCACCTCGACGCCATGGAAGACCCGGCGCACCCCAATTATCCGAAGGACCTGCTGGACCGCGTCGGCCCACGCAACATGGTCCACAGCTGGGCCACCACCACCGATGACACGACCGTAATGCCGCGCTGGGGCAAGGTGGGCAAGCAGAAAATCGAAGACGCCGGCACGCTCTATCCGGAGCGGATGAAAACCGTCGACGAGGAGATTCGCGACAAGGCCTTCACTTTCATCGACAAGGCCAAGCAGGACAACAAACCGTTCTTCGTCTGGCTCAACCCGACCCGCATGCACATCGTCACGCACCTGTCCGACAAGTACGAAGCCATGCGCAACTCGGAGAATGGCTGGTCGGAACAGGAAGCCGGCATGGCGCAGCTCGATGACGTCGTCGGCGATGTCCTGGCGAAGCTGAAAAAAGACGGCATGGACGACAACACCATCGTGATTTTCACCACCGACAACGGTGCGGAAAACTTCACCTGGCCCGATGGCGGCACGACGCCGTTCGCCATGGGCAAAGGCACAATCATGGAAGGTGGTTTCCGGGTGCCGGCGATCATTCGCTGGCCGGGCAAGGTGCCGGCCAACCAAGTCGCCAACGGCATCATGTCCGGCATGGACTGGTTCCCGACCCTGGTCGCGGCGGCGGGCAACCCGAACATCACCGCCGAACTGCTCAAAGGCAAACAATTGGGCGACACCACCTACAAAGTTCATCTGGACGGCTATGATCAAACTCCAATGATCACCGGAAAAGGTCCATCGAACCGGCATGAAGTTTTCTACTTTGGAGAGAGCTCCTTGGGTGCAGTGCGCATAGACGACTACAAATATCGCTTCATTGACCAACCGGGTGGCTGGCTGGGGGCTAAAGTTGCTGTGGACGTGCCGATCCTGACCAATCTTCGACTCGACCCGTTCGAACGCATGGGTTGGCCGGAAAATCAGGCCGCGCAGGGTTCGCAACAATACTTCGACTGGTTCAAGTTCCAATTCTGGCGTTTCGTGTTCGTCCAGCAGCAGGTGGCCAAACTGGCGGAAACAGCGATCGAGTTCCCGCCGATGCAAAAAGGCGCGAGTTTCAACCTCGACTCGGTCAAAGCCAAGATCGCCGCGGCTCGGGCAGAGATGGCCAAGTAAACAGCCGAATCCACGGGTGGCTGGTACAGTCCACCCGTATTCGAAATGGACAATTGCTGAGGGATTTCAATGCCGACAAAAACCGCTACCCTGCCCGCCTCTGCGCTACTTGCCCTGTGCTGCCAGCAAGCCTGGGCCGGTGGCATCATGCTCTACGAAATCGGCACCGATAACGCCGGCCTCGCCAACGCCGGTGCCGCCGCCCGTGCCCAAGGCCCCTCGACCATCGCCAGCAACCCCGCGGGCATGAGCTACCTGCCGGGCACGCAAATCACCGCCGGCTTGCAGGTCCTGTACGGCGACCTGAGCTTCGACCGCGACTCCGGCACTAACGTCTCGGGCAGCGGCAGTGGCAATGCCCTCGATCCGCTTCCGGGCGGCAGTTTCTTCATCAGCCATGAACTGGACGAGCACTGGAGTGTCGGTTTCGGCCAGTACGGCGACTTTGGGCTCGAGGTCAATTACGACAACGACTGGTCCGGCCGCTACTTCGCGCAGAACGCCACCCTGCTCGGTTTGTCGCTGGTGCCAAGCGTGGCGTATCGCTTCAACGAGCAATGGTCGGTGGGCGTAGGCGTGAAGGCCATGTACGGCATATTGAAGGCAGACACCGCCATCGACCGCTCCCCCTTCGGCTTCACCGACCGCGCGGATGGCCAGTTCAAATACAAGGATGGCGCCTGGGGCTACGGCGCCAACGTCGGGGTGATCTATGCCCCGCAACCCGGCACGCGCATCGGCCTGACCTACACCAGCCAGGTCGATCTGGACTTCGAGGACCGGCTGGATGTGAAAGGCGACGGCCGTCTGCTCGAGCGCGTCAACAACACCAAAACCAAAATCGACACGACAGTGCCGCAGACGGTGACCCTGAGCCTGTTCCAGCAACTGGACAAGCAATGGGCCTTGCTCGCTTCGGCCAACTGGCAGGATTGGTCGGAGTTCGGCGAGATTGGAGTGGACGTCGATACCACCGCGTTGGGTGGTCAATCGACAACCATCGACGCCGGGTTCAAGGACACCTGGCACCTCTCGCTGGGCGCGCAGTACCAGGCCACCGAGCAATGGCTGTGGAACGTCGGCGTGGCCTACGACAGCAGCGCCGTGTCGGACAGCAAACGTTCCGTCATCCTGCCAATGAACGAATCCTGGCGCATTGCGACGGGCGCCACCTATGCGCTGAACAAAGACACCGATGTCAACGTCAGCTGGGCCATGGTCTGGCTCGGCGACATGCCGGACGAGCAGACCAAATCCGTATCGGGCAATCAAATTTCCGGTCAATTCGACAATGCCTGGATTCAAGCCTTGGCCGGCAACATGACCTGGCGATTCTGATGTTTTGTAAACGAAAGAACGACGATTTCATCCAAGGAGTAAACACCATTATGAATCTGTCCCGAAACCTGCTTGTCGGCGCCGCGCTGGCCAGTCTGTTGCTAGGCGGTTGCACCTCGAAAGTGACGGAGAAGGCGCAATACTCTGGCTTCCTGCCCAACTACAACAATCTGCAGGAAGTCGAAACGCAGAGCGGCGGGACCGCGATGCGCTGGGTCAGCCCTTCGTGGAACCCGAATGCCTATGACACCGTGGTGTTCAACAAACTGGAACTGTACCCGGCCCCCAAACCCAATGAGCGGGTCAACCAGCAGACGCTGACCGACATTCAGAACTACATGACCAGCAAGGCCAAGGCCTCGCTGGGTCAGAAGTACCGCGTAGTACCCACTTCCTCATCCGTCACGGCGGGTTCCCGGTCCCTGATCATGCGGGCGGCGATTACCGGGGTGAACGCCGAGAACGAAGGCATGAAGTGGTATGAAGTGGTACCCGTTGCGGCCGTTGTCGGCGCGACTCAGGCCGCCACCGGTCACCGCGACCAGGACACCACCCTGTTCATCGAAGCCGAGTTCGTTGACGCCAAGAGTAACCAGACCGTGGCCAAAGTGGTGCGCAAGGTGTTTGGCACCGCCCTGGAAAACGAAAGCCAGAAGATTACCGCCAAGGACTTCAAGGCGGCGATCGACAAACTGGGTACCGACTTCCAGGCGTTCCTCAAGTAACACCCGCCCAGGTGGCAAGGGAGCTTGCTCCCTCGCCACCTGAGGTTCCCTCCCTGACCGTACCCTTCACTTTCTCTTCCCGACTCGCCGACGCCTTGCGACGGTGATTGCCAGTTGTTCGGCATTCTTCTGGAAAAACAGCTCTCCAGCGATACCGTCCGGCGCGCGGACCAGGGCCACCGGACGACCCTGGAGGCTGCGCGGTGACGCCCGATTTCAGTGCTGATCAGACGCTGGTCCTCTTTTGCAGGGGGGTTATCCAGTCAGGCAACGATGGACCTCACAGGTGAATGTGCCAGCACCGTTGGGTCGACGCGCCCTCGCGAGCGCGGATTGGCCCGGGGTATTTTTTGCCGGCGCAGCTAAGATTCATAGGTGGTGAACCTTATTCCCGGATACCCGGTCGATACCTGCAACCCGACCCGGTTTGCCACCACCCCCGTACGCGAGGTGACAACTGGCTTGCTTCATTCACTGGAGAACGCCCCCGTGATTTCAACCCTGTACATCGCCAGACTCAAAGCATGGGGTGCCCATGGTTTTACGGCCACTGGCGTGGTCACCGCTTTCCTGGCCACCCTGTCCCTGCTGGACAACCAACCGACCCATTGCCTGCTGTGGCTGGGTGTCGCCCTGATCGTCGACGGGCTGGACGGTGCGCTGGCACGCAAGGTCAACGTGCAGTCAGTGCTGCCGAGCTTCGATGGCTCGATCCTCGACCTGGTGATCGATTACCTGACCTATGTGTTCATCCCGGCGCTGTTCATCTATCGCTACATCCCGTTGCCGGACTACACCCTGTTGTTGACCGTGTCGCTGATTCTGGTGTCGTCGCTGTTCTGCTTCTGCAACGTCAACATGAAGAGCAAGGACAACTACTTCCAGGGCTTCCCTGCCGCCTGGAACGTGGTTGCCCTGTGCCTGTACATCATCGCCCCGTCACCGTGGATCACCTTCGTTACAGTCATTGGCCTGTCCCTGCTGACCGTGAGCCGGATGAAATTCCTGCACCCGTTTCGCGTGCGCCGCTTCATGCCGATCAACATTGCGGTGACGGCCATCTGGTTGCTGTGCAGTTTGTCGCTGGTGCTCAACCATCCGTTGATCAACCCGCTGGTGATGGGGCTGTGGCTGCTGATGTCGGCGTACTTCCTGGGTATCTGCCTGTGGCGCACGGCGCTGGAGTGGTTCGACGAATCGAGGCACAAGTAGCCATGGCGGTCCATATCGTTCAACTCGGATCACCCCGCCACCCTGACGAAGGTTTGCGCTTGGGTACGGTACGCCGCCCTCCCCGCGGCGTACCGAAAGCCGAATTCGCCAGTCGGGATTTTTATGATGTCTGGCAGCCGTTGCTGTCACCCAGCGCGGAGCTGGTGGCCGAGGCCAAGGCTGCGCAAGATGCCAAGGCCTGGGAGGTGTTCAGACGCAAATTCAAGGCCGAGATGAGCCAGCCCACTGCCAGTCAGCTGCTGGACTTGCTGGCCGCGTTGTCCCACCGGACGTCCCTGGCCGTGGGCTGTTATTGCGAGGATGAAGCGCATTGTCATCGCTCGGTGTTGCGCGAGTTGCTGGAGGCGCGTGGGGCGAAGGTCATTTAGCCGGCACCACCAGCGACTTGTCGCCCGCCCAACACGAATCGGGTCCGGCCGCGGTTACTCCGCCGTTGTCGGGTCGATGATGTTCATGACCCGGGAAATGCGGTTGGCAGGAAAACCGCTCAGCCTGGCGTGCTCCTGGATCTGTTCCTCGCTCGGCGAGATGTACACGCAATAGAGTTTGTCACCGGTGACATAACTCTGCAGCCACTGCACCTCTGGCAACTCACGCAACGCCCGGCAGGACTTTTGCGAAGCGGCTTTCAAATCCCTTTCCGACAATGCTCCAGCGCCCTGGATATCGCGTTCAATCACGAACTTCGGCATGGCAACCTCTCTTTTCTTGTTCTGGATGGCAGGGCGGCACTCACCCTGTGGGCAAACTATCGCCCTCACCGGCGTTGGCGTCCTGCCCGATCGTCGCCCAACCCTGCCCGATCGTCCGGAGACTCCACGTTGCGCGCAAGCCAAAGCCAGCGGCGAGAAGAGGATCTACCTGCACACTCAGGACCAGAGTGCTTATTACGCAAAGCGCGGCTGGGTGCTGCTGGAGCGTTTTGAAGCGCGGGAAAAAGATCAATGGCTCATGGCTCGGGACCTGTGAGCCATTGATCGAGTGGATTACGCCGCTGGCGCGCCGGCCCTGGCCTCCTCCAGCAACTGCTGAATCATTTGTTCCTGCGTGTCGTAGCTGCCTTCACCGAAGTGGGTGTAACGCACCTGCCCCTTGGCATCGATCAGGTAGTGCGCCGGCCAGTACTGGTTGTCGAAGTTGCGCCAGATCGCGTAGTTGTTGTCGATCGCCACCGGGTAGGTGATGCCGTACTCCTTCACCTTGTTCCTGACGTTGTCGATGATCCGTTCAAAGCCGTATTCGGGCGTGTGCACGCCGATCACCACCAGTCCGTCCTTTTCGTATTTCTTCGCCCAGTCCTTCACGTACGGCAGGGTGTGCTTGCAGTTGATGCAGTCGAAGGTCCAGAAGTCCACCAGCACCACTTTGCCTTTCAGCGCTTCGTTGGTCAGGGCGGGCGAGTTGAGCCAGTCCACTGCGCCGGACAGCGACGGCATGGCGCCCTGGGCGTTGCCCATGGTGCTGTCGGCCTTGACCTTGCTGACCAGGTAATCGACGACTTTCGGCACGGTCTCCAGCACGCCCTTCTCGACACTGCTGACACCTTGCGAAGAAGTATTGGCCAGCAACAGGTCGTTGGCCCCCGTTGCAATCACCGCCGCGCCGGCCAGCACCGCAACCCCGGCGCCACGGCGCAACCAGCCCGTAACCGGAATCGACGGTTTCAAGCGATTGACCAGGCCGCGACCGGCAAAGATCAGGGTGCCCAGGGACAGCGCACTGCCCGCGCCATAGGCCACCAACAACAGACTGGTGCCGGCGTTCGCGCCCTGCAGCATGGCGCTGGTCAGAATCACCCCGAGGATCGGCCCGGCGCACGGTGCCCAGAGCAACCCGGTGGCGACACCGATCATGATCGAAGCCAGTGGCCCGGACATTTTGCGCGAGTTCGGGTCGATGCGATTGCCCAGCAGCACGAAGGGCCGCGCCAGCCAGTCACCGACCCGGGTGGAGATCAGCGACAGAGCGAACAGCACCATCACGAACAGGGCAACGTGGCGGCCGGTGTTGCTGGCCTGAATCACCCACTCACTGCTGACCACGGCCAGGCTGGAGACCAGGGCGAAGGTCAGGACCATGCCGCCGAGGGTGAGCAGGATCGAGGAACGTGTGCGGTCGGCCCCGGCAAACAGGAATGGCACGACCGGCAGGATGCACGGGCTGAGGACGGTCAATATGCCGCCCAGGAAAGCGATGAGTAACATGGGATCACCTGATGCAAATTAAAGGGCAACACATCACCACTGTAGGAGCGAGCCTGCTCGCGATGGCGTACGGTCAGGCGACACATCGTTGACTGATCTATCGCTATCGCGAGCAGGCTCGCTCCTACAGTGGGTCGGGGGTGTTCTCAAGCGGTCTGTTCATCCAGCAACTGCCCTTGCGGCGTGCGGCTGGAGCCGTCTTGCGCAAGGAAGTCATGGGTGCCCTTCTCCGCCACCGGTGTGAGCTGGAAGCAAGTGTTGCTGGTGCAGACGCTTTGCTCGACAGCCGCGTTGGCATGGGCCGCCGCACCGGCGACGGAAAAGGTGATGGCGGTCAAAATGCGGGAAACGTTGTTCATGATGTCCTTCCTGATTCAAATGGATTAAGCGGTCGTTGGGCGCGACACTCAGTTTTCCGAGTTGCAGTTGTCGGCGAATTTGCGGTAATCGAGCACCTGGGATTTCGACTGGGTGTCGAGGTAGGTCAACCGCGCATTCACCACGCCGCAGGAAGGTGTAGCGTCCTCGGTCAGCGACACCACTTTCCTGATGTCAAGTTGGGTGCCGTAGGTGTAGGTTTTCGGAGCAACATCGGCTTCGGCACGGGCCGACAAGGTGCAGATGTTCAGGGCGGCAAACAGGCAGGCGGCGTAGATGGCTCTGGTGTTCATGGCGAGTCCCTCAAGGTTTCAACAGGTTGATCGTTGGTTGATCCGAGGCGCTCTGGTTTGCCTCGATGGAACCTATTAAAAGCCTGCGAGGTATCTCGTCTGTGTCGGGAATCGGCGTGAATCAATCGCTGCGTATCAGAACGGTGCCTGGATACACAGCCATACAAAACCGCTGGAAATCGGCTTTTTTGCCTTCGTGTGTATCCTCAGGCAAGCCAGATACACTGCAATACAAAGGACGGCAGGCGAGCCCGCCCAGGCTCGATAGACTGTGCGGCATTCCCCATTTATCAGAGGTTTGGCCCAATGGATCATGTTGATCACATCCTCATCGTCGACGATGACCGCGAAATCCGCGAACTGGTGGGCAACTACCTGAAGAAGAACGGCCTGCGCACTACCGTCGTGGCGGATGGACGGCAGATGCGCGCTTTTCTGGAAACCACCCCGGTGGACCTGATCGTGCTCGACATCATGATGCCGGGGGACGATGGCTTGCTGTTGTGCCGCGAATTGCGCGCCGGCAAACACAAGACTACGCCAGTGCTGATGCTCACCGCCCGCAACGATGAAACCGATCGCATCCTCGGTCTGGAAATGGGCGCCGACGACTATCTGGTCAAGCCGTTCGCTGCCCGTGAACTGCTGGCGCGGATCAACGCGGTGCTGCGGCGCACCCGCATGCTGCCGCCGAACCTGGTAGTGACCGAAGCCAGCCGCTTGTTGGCCTTCGGCCGCTGGCGCCTGGACACCTCGGCCCGCCACCTGCTCGATGAAGACGGCACCATGGTGGCCCTGAGCGGTGCCGAATATCGATTGCTGCGGGTGTTTCTCGACCACCCGCAACGGGTGCTCAACCGCGATCAATTGCTCAACCTGACCCAGGGCCGCGACGCCGACCTGTTCGACCGCTCCATCGACTTGCTGGTCAGTCGCCTGCGCCAGCGCCTGCTGGATGACGCCCGCGAACCGGCCTACATCAAGACCGTGCGCAGCGAAGGCTATGTGTTCTCCCTGCCGGTGGAAATCCTGGGCGATCAATCATGACCCAGGCGCTACATTGGCCGCGGCCCCTGGCCTCGCGGCTGTCGCTGATTTTCCTGATCGGCCTGATCCTCGCCCAGGCGCTGTCCTTCGGTGCGCAATATTACGAGCGCTACGAATCCTCGAAAAACACCATGCTCGGCAACCTGGAAACCGACGTTTCCACCTCCGTTGCCATCCTCGACCGCTTGCCCGCCGATGAGCGAGCCGCTTGGCTCAAACAACTGGAGCGGCGCAATTACAGCTACATGCTCAATGAGGGTTCGTCGGGCACGCCCATCCGCACCGACATGCCCGATGCACCCATTGCCATTGCCTCGATCAAAGACGCCATCGGCCACGATTACCCGATGACCTTTACCGACATCCCCGGGCCGAAAAAACATTTTCAAGTGCACTTGAACCTGGCGGATGGCAGCCCGCTGACCATCGACGTCCGCCCGGCGATGGTCCCGTTGTCGCCCTGGCTGCCCATCGTGCTGCTCGGGCAACTGGCGCTGATGCTGGCCTGTTCCTGGCTGGCGGTCAGAATCGCCATCCGCCCCCTCACCCGTCTCGCCGGTGCCGTTGAAACCCTGGACCCCAACGCTCATCCCGTGCTCCTGGACGAAAAAGGCCCAACCGAAGTCGCCCACGCCGCCAAGGCCTTCAACTCGATGCAGGCACGCATCGCGGCGTACCTGAAGGAACGCATGCAGTTGCTCGCGGCGATTTCCCACGACCTGCAAACCCCGATCACCCGCATGAAACTGCGCGCCGAGTTCATGGACGACTCCAGCGAAAAAGACAAACTGTTGAACGATCTGGGCGAGATGGAACACCTGGTCCGCGAAGGTGTCGCCTACGCCCGCAGCATCCACGGCGCCACCGAAGAAAGCCGCCGCACCGACCTCGACTCGTTCCTCGACAGCCTGGTGTTCGACTACCAGGACATGGGCAAGGACGTGCAGCTCGAAGGCAAAAGCACCACCGTTATCGACACCCGCCCCCACGCCTTGCGCCGGGTGCTGGTCAACCTCACGGACAACGCATTGAAATTTGCCGGTGCTGCCGAGTTGCAAGTGGAAAAACAGGCCGATGGCAACCTGTCGATCAAGATCCTCGACCGCGGCCCGGGCATCGCCGAAGAAGAACTCAAGCAAGTGATGGAACCGTTCTATCGCGTTGAGAACTCCCGCAACCGCAGCACCGGCGGCACCGGGCTGGGACTGGCAATTGCCCAGCAATTGGCAATTGCCATTGGAGGGTCGTTGACCTTGAGCAATCGTGAAGGTGGCGGGTTGTGTGCGGAGCTGAAATTGCCGGGGTAGAAGTTTTCGGTTCGGGGGGGCGAGGAATGCCAGACCAGCTGTGAAGAATGGTTGGCTGGCAGGCCCTCATCGCGTCGAGTGCAACGAGGCTGCGATCTGTTGGCGTTATTCCTGACAAACAAGATCAAAAGATCGCAGCCTTCGGCAGCTCCTACAGGGTGATGCGGTGTTCGTTATGCCGGTGCCATACCTTCGACGATGATGACCTCTGCCACGGCCACCCCCTCACGGTACCCGCGCGCCTCCTGATATTGCTCGGACCGATAACAAGCCACCGCCTGCTCATAGGAATCAAACTCGATCACCACACTGCGCTGCGGCGTCGAGCGGCCTTCCATCGCCTCACTTCGCCCACCTCGCGCGAGAATCCGACCGCCGTACAGCGCAAACGCCTGCGGCGCCCGCCGGGTGTATTGGCTGTATTGATCGGGGTCGGTGACATCCACGTGAGCAATCCAGTACGCCTTCATAGTGACCTCTCGGTTTGTTTTGTATTATGGTATACCACATTACCAATCCAACAAATACCGAGACTCCAGCATGGCCTTCAACAGCATCGAAGAAATCATCGAAGATTACCGCCTCGGCAAAATGGTCCTGCTGGTGGACGATGAAGACCGGGAAAACGAAGGCGACCTGTTGCTGGCCGCCGATTGCTGCACACCCGAGGCGATCAGTTTCATGGCCCGTGAAGCCCGCGGCCTGATCTGCCTGACCCTGACCGACGAGCACTGCAAACGCCTGGGCCTGGAGCAGATGGTGCCAAGCAATGGCAGCGTGTTCAGCACTGCCTTCACCGTGTCCATCGAGGCCGCCGTCGGTGTGACCACCGGCATCTCCGCTGCGGATCGGGCATGCACTGTGGCCGCAGCCGTCGCCGCCCATGCCGGCCCCGCCGACATCGTGCAACCCGGCCATATCTTCCCGCTGCGCGCCCGGGAAGGCGGCGTGCTGACCCGTGCCGGCCATACCGAAGCCGGTTGCGACCTGGCCCGCCTGGCCGGCCATTCGCCCGCCTCGGTGATCGTCGAAGTGATGAACGACGACGGCACCATGGCCCGCCGTCCCGATCTGGAAGTGTTCGCACGCAAGCACGGGATCAAGATCGGCACCATCGCCGACCTGATCCACTATCGCCTGAGCACCGAACACACCATCGTGCGCATCGGTGAACGCGACCTGCCGACTGTACATGGCACCTTTCGTCTGATCACCTTTGAGGATCGCATCGAAGGCGGTGTCCACATGGCCATGGTCATGGGCGATTTGCGTCGCGAAGAGCCAACGCTAGTGCGGGTGCATGTGATTGACCCGTTGCGCGACCTGGTCGGCGCCGAATACAGCGGGCCGACCAACTGGACGTTGTGGGCCGCCTTGCAGCGCGTCGCCGCCGAAGGCCACGGCGTGGTGGTGGTGCTGGCCAATCACGAATCCTCGCAGGCGTTGCTCGAACGCGTACCGCAATTGACCCAGCCGCCACGGCAGTTCAGCCGTTCGCAGTCGCGGATTTATTCGGAAGTGGGCACTGGAGCGCAGATCCTGCAGAACCTGGGTATCGGCAAGCTGCGCCACCTCGGCCCGCCGCTGAAATATGCGGGCTTGACCGGGTATGACCTGGAAGTGGTGGAGAGTATTCCGTTCACCGCGTGATTTTGGGCTGAATGCAATTCCCCTGTGGGAGCGAGCCTGCTCGCGAAGACGGAGTGTCAGCCAATGAAGATGTCGAATGTACCGGCCTCTTCGCGAGCAGGCTCGCTCCCACAAGGGATGCATTGCCAGTCAAGCCCGGTTCAATCAACACATCCAAATAATCGTGTTTCGGCTGATAGCCGGTACGGCAAAATGCTTGCACAAAGCTTGGAATACCATAATATGATATTCCATAGACCGGACAGTCAGAACTGACTCGATGGACTTACTGCTCCCGATAGGCGGGCACTCGAAAGCCCCGCTCATAAACACAACAATGAGGGCGTGAAAATGGTGTTGAACAAACGTGCGACCGCGGTTCTTTTTGCCGGACTGCTGAGCGTGACCAGCCAGGCATTGCTGGCGGCTGAAAGCGTCAACTTCGTGAGTTGGGGCGGCAGCACCCAGGATGCGCAGAAGCAGGCCTGGGCCGACCCGTTCAGCAAGGCCAGCGGCATCTCCGTGGTGCAGGATGGCCCGACCGACTACGGCAAACTCAAGGCCATGGTCGAAAGCGGCAACGTGCAATGGGACGTGGTCGACGTCGAAGCCGACTTCGCCCTGCGCGCCGCCGCCGAAGGCTTGCTCGAACCCCTCGATTTCAAAGTCATAGAACGCGACAAGATCGACCCGCGCTTCGTCAGCGATCACGGCGTCGGTTCGTTCTTCTTCTCCTTCGTCCTCGGCTACAACGAAGGCAAGCTCGGCGCCAGCAAGCCTCAGGACTGGTCCGCGCTGTTCGACACCAAGACCTACCCTGGCAAACGCGCCCTGTACAAATGGCCAAGCCCTGGCGTGCTCGAACTGGCGCTGCTGGCCGATGGTGTGCCTGCCGACAAGCTCTACCCGCTGGACCTGGACCGCGCCTTCAAAAAACTCGACACCATCAAGAAAGACATCGTCTGGTGGGGTGGCGGCGCGCAGTCGCAGCAGCTGCTGGCCTCCGGTGAAGCGAGCATGGGCCAGTTCTGGAACGGCCGGATTCACGCCCTGCAAGAAGACGGCGCCCCGGTCGGCGTAAGCTGGAAGCAAAACCTGGTCATGGCCGACATCCTGGTCATTCCCAAGGGTTCGAAAAACAAGGACGCGGCGATGAAGTTCCTGGCCAACGCCAGCAGTGCCAAGGGCCAGGCGGACTTCTCCAACCTGACCGCCTACGCCCCGGTCAACGTCGACAGCGTGCAGCGCCTGGACTCAGTGCTGGCCCCAAACCTGCCGACCGCCTACGCAAAGGATCAGATCACTCTTGATTTCGCGTACTGGGCCAAGAACGGTCCGGCCATCGCGACACGGTGGAACGAATGGCTGGTCAAATGAAAATGACGGCAACCGCATCCCGTCCCTCCACGTCAGTCGGGAGCGCCCCAGGCGCTGCCGGCAAGGCGGCTACGATGACGCAATCGCCGAGCCTGGCCCAGCGCTGGCGCGGATCGGGCAACCTGATCCCCGCCCTGCTGTTCCTCGGCCTGTTCTTCCTCGCGCCGTTGATTGGCCTGCTGTTGCGCGGCGTGCTGGAACCGGTGCCGGGCCTGGGCAACTACGAGCAACTGTTCGCCAACTCGGCCTATGCCCGGGTCTTGCTCAACACCTTCTCGGTGGCCGGCCTGGTGACGCTGTTCAGCCTGCTGCTGGGCTTCCCGCTGGCCTGGGCGATCACCCTGGTGCCGCGTGGCTGGGGTCGCTGGATCCTGAACATCGTGCTGCTGTCGATGTGGACCAGCCTGCTCGCCCGCACCTACTCCTGGCTTGTGTTGCTGCAAGCCTCCGGGGTGATCAACAAGGCGCTGATGGCCATGGGCATCATCGATCAACCGCTGGAGATGGTGCACAACCTCACCGGCGTGGTGATCGGCATGAGCTACATCATGATCCCGTTCATCGTGCTGCCGTTGCAGGCGACCATGCAGGCCATCGACCCGATGATCCTGCAGGCAGGCTCCATCTGCGGCGCCAGCCCCTGGACCAACTTCTTCCGGGTGTTCCTGCCGCTGTGCCGGCCGGGGCTGTTCTCCGGCGGCCTGATGGTGTTCGTGATGTCCCTTGGTTACTACGTGACCCCGGCGCTGCTGGGCGGTGCGCAGAACATGATGCTGCCCGAGTTCATCATTCAGCAGGTGCAGTCGTTCCTCAATTGGGGCCTGGCGAGTGCCGGCGCCGCGTTGCTGATCGTGATCACGCTGGTGCTGTTCTACTTCTACCTGAAGCTCCAGCCGGAATCCCCGGTTGGCGCCAGCAACGCGAGGTAAGCCGTCATGCTCCTGACCCCCAATGCCATGAGCCGGCGCATGCGCTTCGGCCTGTATGCCACCACCGGGCTGATCGGGCTGTTCCTGCTGTTGCCGATCGTGTTCATCGTGCTGCTGTCGTTCGGCTCATCGCAATGGCTGGTGTTCCCGCCGCCGGGCTGGACACTGAAATGGTACGGCCAGTTCTTCTCCAACGCCGACTGGATGAACGCCGCCATGGCCAGCCTGAAAGTCGCGGTACTGACCACCTTCTTCGCCGTCGCTTTGGGCCTGCCCACCGCGTTCGCCCTGGTGCGTGGTCGCTTCCCCGGCCGGGAAATGCTCTACGGCCTGTTCACCCTGCCGATGATCGTGCCGCTGGTGATCATCGCCGTGGCGGTGTACGCGCTGTTCCTGAAACTCGGCTACACCGGGACCATGTTCGCGTTCGTGGTCAGCCACGTCATCGTCGCGTTGCCGTTCACCATCATCTCGATCATCAACTCGCTGAAGCTGTTCGATCAGTCGATCGAGGATGCGGCGGTGATCTGCGGCGCCTCGCGTCTGCAAGCGGTGTTCAAGGTGACCTTCCCGGCGATCCGTCCGGGCATGGTGGCCGGCGCCCTCTTCGCCTTTCTCGTCTCGTGGGATGAAGTGGTGTTGAGCGTGATGATGGCCAGCCCGACCCTGCAAACCCTCCCCGTGAAAATGTGGACCACCCTGCGCCAGGACCTGACGCCCGTGATCGCCGTCGCTTCGACGCTGCTGATCGGCCTCTCGGTGTTGGTCATGGTGATCGCCGCCGCTCTGCGCCGGCGCAACGAAATCAGCGCTTGAGCGCCAGGAGTACGACATGAGTGCAGTGATCAAAGATTCCGCGCAGCAAAATGACAAGCCCCTGGTCAGCCTGCGTAACCTGAACAAGCACTACGGCGACTTCGCCGCCGTGGACAACATCTCGCTGGACATCAAGGACGGTGAATTCCTCACCTTCCTCGGCTCCAGCGGCTCGGGCAAAAGCACCACGCTGTCGATGCTGGCCGGCTTCGAAACCCCGAGCAGCGGCGAGATCCTGGTCAACGGCCAGTCGCTGGTCAACGTGCCGCCGCACAAGCGCGACATCGGCATGGTGTTCCAGCGCTACTCACTGTTCCCGCATCTGTCGGTACGCGACAACATCGCCTTCCCGTTGGCCATCCGCAAACTGGCCACTGCCGAACGCGAGCGCCGGGTCGATGCGATGCTCAAGCTGGTGCAACTTGAGCAGTTCGCCCATCGCCGCCCTTCGCAACTGTCCGGTGGCCAGCAGCAACGAGTCGCTATCGCCCGCGCGTTGGTTTACGAACCACGCATCCTGCTGATGGACGAACCCCTCGGTGCACTGGACAAGAAACTGCGTGAAGACTTGCAGGATGAACTGCGCCAGCTGCATCGACGCCTGGGCATCACCATCGTCTACGTGACCCACGACCAGGAAGAAGCCATGCGCCTGTCCCAGCGCATTGCGATTTTCAGCCACGGCAAAATCGTCGGCCTGGGCAGCGGCTATGACCTGTACCAGAATCCGCCGAACGCCTTTGTCGCCTCGTTCCTCGGCAACTCGAACTTCCTCAAGCTCAAAGCCCAGGGTAATGCGGTGGCGAGCTTCGAAGGGCAGCCGTTGTCGATTCGCCTGACCGCAGGGTTGCAGACTGATCAAGATGTTTTGCTGATGGTGCGTCCGGAAAAAGCCTTGGCCTTGAGTGTCGAGCAAGCTGCGCAGGAACCCCTGGCCGCCGGCTGGAACGAAGTCTCGGCCAAGGTCGTGGAAGTGCTGTTTCTCGGCGAAAGCCAGACCTGCAGCGTGGTCACTGCGGGTGGCACCTCGATGACGGTCAAGGCACTGTCCGCCGCTGGCATGCCGCTCAAGGCCGGCGACCCGGTGCGGGTGCGCTGGGCCACCGCCGATGCCTGCGTCTACACCGAATGGGCTGAAAGCGACCTGAACAAGGCCGCCGGCGCTCACTGAGCCATTGGCCTGCGCGCGCGGGCCACTATAATGAGTCACCCTCGGGCCACCACAACGTCGGGTTGTGGTGGCCCTTTTTCTGTCGCCTGTAAGATAAATTGGACAACAGATTCCTATAATCCCGGTTTAATGCTAAATAGTGCTCAGTATTTTTAACACCCGACCCTGTCGTGCCACACAGTGCAACGAGAATAACGATATGAAAGTCCATTTCGAGAAAAGTGAAGTGTTTGGGACCCTCCACCAGCAAGCGGCGGTGGCAGCATGATCGAAGTTACCGAAGTTTCCATTGCCGAGCTGCGCGCCGCGCTCGAATCCGGCCAGACCACCTCGGTTGAACTGGTCCAGGCTTATCTCGCGCGGATCGACGCCTACGACGGCCCCGAAACGCCAACCGCGCTGAACGCGGTCGTGGTGCGCAACCCCGAGGCGCTCGCCGAAGCGCAGGCGTCCGACGCCCGTCGCGCCAAGGGCCAGACGCTGGGCCCGCTGGACGGCATCCCTTACACCGCCAAGGACAGCTATCTGGTCAAGGGCCTCACCGCTGCATCCGGCAGCCCGGCCTTCAAGGACCTGGTTGCCTATCGCGACGCGTTCACCATCGAGCGCCTGCGCGCTGGCGGGGCGATCTGCCTGGGCAAGACCAACATGCCGCCGATGGCCAACGGCGGGATGCAGCGCGGCGTCTACGGCCGTGCCGAGAGCCCGTACAACGCTGACTACCTCACCGCCCCTTTCGCCTCCGGTTCGTCGAACGGCGCGGGTACTGCCACTGCCGCGAGTTTCGCGGCCTTCGGCCTGGCGGAAGAAACCTGGTCGAGCGGTCGCGGACCGGCCTCGAACAATGGCTTGTGCGCCTACACCCCTTCGCGCGGAGTGATCTCGGTGCGCGGCAACTGGCCGTTGACCCCGACCATGGACGTGGTCGTGCCGTTTGCCCGGACCATGGCCGACCTGCTCGAAGTGCTCGACGTGGTGGTCGCCGATGACCCGGACACCCGTGGCGATCTGTGGCGCCTGCAACCCTGGGTGCCGATCCCGAGCTCGTCCCTGGTGCGCCCCAAATCCTACGCGGCGCTGGCCGCCAACAGCGATGCGCTCAAAGGCAAGAAGTTCGGCATTCCACGCATGTACATCAACGCCGACCCTGAAGCCGGCACCTCTGAAGCGCCAGGCATCGGTGGCCCGACCGGCCAACGCATCAACACCCGTCCTTCGGTGATCGGGCTCTGGGAACAGGCACGCAAGGCCCTCGAAGACGCAGGTGCCGAAGTGATCGACGTGGATTTCCCGCTGGTTTCCAATTGCGAAGGCGATCGTCCTGGCGCGCCGACCGTGTTCAATCGCGGCATCGTCTCCAAGGAATTTTTACACCATGAACTGTGGGACCTGACCGCCTGGGCGTTCGATGATTTCCTGCAGGCCAACGGCGACCCGAAACTCAACCGTCTGGTCGATGTCGACGGCCCGCAGATCTTCCCTCACGATCCGGGCACCCTGCCCAACCGCGAGGGCGACCTGGCCGCCGGCATGGACGAATACGTGCGCATGGCCGAACGCGGCATCACCCCGTGGGACCAGATCAGCACGTTGCCGGACGGCCTGCGCGGGCTGGAAAAGACCCGCAAGATCGATCTGGAAGACTGGATGGATCGCCTGGGCCTGGACGCAGTGCTGTTCCCGACCGTCGCCGATGTGGGCCCGGCGAATGCCGATGTCGATCCGCAATCGGCGGACATCGCCTGGAGCAACGGCGTATGGGTCGCCAACGGCAACCTCGCCATCCGCCACCTCGGCGTGCCGACGGTCACCGTGCCGATGGGCGTGATGCCGGACATCGGCATGCCGGTCGGCCTGACGTTTGCCGGGCGCGCCTATGACGACTCTTCGCTGCTGCACCTGGCATCGGCGTTCGAGTCGACCGGGAACAAACGCATGATCCCGCCGCGTACCCCGCCATTGGTCGCTGACAAGGGCTGACCGGTAAAACCGTGGCGGCTCACTCGAGCCGCCACGGCTGGCAAATCAAGGGTCAACCTGAGCCATCAGTTCCGGAATCGATTCCGGCCGCTTGGCAAAACGCTGCGCCAGCACCGCACAGACCATCAATTGAATCTGGTGGAACAGCATCAGCGGCAGGATCAGCACACCAATGGTGCTACCGGCAAACAGCACCTGGGCCATGGGCACGCCGGTTGCCAGGCTTTTCTTCGAACCGCAGAAGAGAATGGTGATGCGGTCTTCCTGGTTGAAGCCGAAGGCTTTGCCCAGTACGGTCGAGGCCACCAGCACCAGCGACAGGACCACGCAGCACGCCACCACCAGCCCGACCAGATCCAGCACTGGAATCTGCTGCCAGAGCCCCTCGATCACCGCCTCGCTGAACGCGCCGTAGACCACCAGCAAAATCGAACCCTGGTCAACGAACTTCAACCAGCTCTTGTTGCGCGCCACCCAGTTGCCGATCCAGCGCCGCGCGATTTGCCCGGCAATGAACGGCAGCAGCAGTTGCACGCTGATCTTGAGGATGGCGTCGAGGGTCGAGGTGCCTTCGCCGTGCACATTGAGCAGCAGGGTCACCAGCAATGGCGTGAGGAAAATCCCGAACAGGCTGGATGCTGCCGCGCTGCAAATCGCCGCCGGGATGTTGCCCCGTGCCAGCGAAGTAAAGGCAATCGCCGATTGCACCGTAGCGGGCAGCGCACACAGGTAAAGCATACCCATGTACAGGTCGTTGCCGATCAGCGGCGACAACAGCGGTTTTAGCGCCAGGCCGAGCAACGGAAACAGCACGAAGGTCAGGCTGAACACCAGAACATGCAGGCGCCAGTGCCCGGCACCGGCAATGATCGACTCGCGAGACAGCTTGGCGCCATGCAGGAAAAACAGCAGCGCAATGGCGATGTTGGTCAGCCAGCCAAAACCGACCGCGACCTGACCGCTGGCGGGCAGCAGGCTGGCGAGCGTCACCACGCCGATCAGGGTCAGGGTGAAGTTGTCGGGTAACAGACGGGGGCGGGTCATGGGTTTGGTCATCCGGGGGTTGCCAGTACGTGGAAGCGACTCTAACGTGACTGGATATTACCGACTAACGCCGATGAGCCAGCAGATGCCGCCTAAAGGACATGACAAAAGTATCCGGCGCAGTATTCCCGGGCTGTCCAGCCTGCCACGGCCACTCTACGGCCGTACCGAATCGCTGCCCAATCGCGCACTGACCCGGCGCCATAGCCATCCGTGGGTGCAGCTTTCCTATGCAATTCAGGGCGTGCTCGAAATACAGACCGGCGTCGGGCGTTTCGTCGCCCCGCCGGAGCGCGCGGTGTGGATTCCGGCGGGCATGCCGCACCGGGTATTCAGCTCGCCGCGCACGGAAATGCGCAGCCTGTACATCGACTGCAGCGTCTCGACGTGGGCGCAGCCGGGCTGTCATGTCTTGGGGGTCAGCGATTTGTTGCGCGAGTTGATCCGTGCCTTCAGTCAGGTTCCGGTGGAATACGATCAGAACGGTCCGCACGGTCGGTTGGCCCAGGTGATTCTGGATCAGTTGGCTGAGGCGCCGCAGATCGATTTGATGCTGCCCCTGCCCCAGGACAGCCGATTGCGGCAGATCGCTCAAAGCCTGGAGTCGCACCCGGAGCAACAGACCACGCTCAGTCACTGGAGCGACCAATTCGGCGTCACCGAGAAAACCCTCAGTCGCCTGTTCCTGCGCGACACCGGCCTGACCTTTCGCGCCTGGCGTCAGCGCTTGCGCCTGCTCGGCGCCCTGACGCCACTGGAACAGGGCGAGCGGGTGACCGATGTCGCATTGGCTTGTGGCTACGACTCGACGTCGGCGTTTATCGCGGCCTTCCGACAACAGTTCGGCGAAACACCGGGGGAGTTTTTTCGCTGAGTCCTGCACAGAGCCATGGATGTACACAAAACCTGTAGGTGCGAGCCTGCTCGCGAAGGCGGTGGATCAGTCGACACATGCATTGACTGACACTACGCCTTCGCGAGCAGGCTCGCTCCCACAGTTTTTTGTGTCGAGCACAGGTTTTGTGTACACCCATACTCCCTGTGTTACTGATCGGACTTGATGCTGGTCCACACGCGCGTGCGCACTCGCTCGAGCTTTTGCGGCAATGGCTGCACGACGTACAGCGTCTTCAATGCCTCGCTGGTCGGTGTCAGATTCGGGTTGCCGGTGATGTCCTTGTCGATCAGCGCCAGCGAGTCCTTGTTGGCATTCGGGTAACCGAGGAAGTCGCTGATCGGCGCGATGACTTTCGGGTCCAGCAGGTTGTTGAGGAATTCGTGGGCCTCGGTGACGTTCTTCGCGCTTTTCGGAATGGCGAAGGTGTCGAACCAGATCGGCGCGCCTTCTTTCGGCAGGCGCCAGTCGACGACCACGCCGTTGCCCGCCTCTTTGGCGCGATTGCCGAATTGATAGAAGCTGCCGGAGTAACCGATGGCCACGCAGATATCGCCATTGGCAATGTCGGTCATGTACTTGGCGGAGTTGAAGTAGGTGACGTAAGGGCGAACCTTGAGCATCAGCGCCTTGGCTTTTTCGTAGTCATCGGGGTTCTGGCTATTCGGGTCCAGCCCCAGGTAATGCAGGGCCAGCGGCAGGATCTCCGACGGCGAGTCGAGCATGGCGACGCCACAGGCCTTGAGCTTCTCCATGTTCTCGGGCTTGAACACCAGGTCCCAGCTGTCCACCGGCGCATTCTCGCCCAGCGCCGCCTTGACCTTGGCCGGGTTGAAGCCGATCAGCACGGTGCCGTACATGTAGGGCACGCCGTACAGGTTGCCCGGGTCGTTCTTGTCCAGCAGCTTGAGCAGGGCCGGGTCCTGGTGCGACCAATTCGGCAACCTGGACTTGTCGAGTTTCTGGAACACGCCCGCCTTGATCTGGGTTTCGATGAACTGGTTCGATGGCACCACCAAGTCGTAGCCCGAGTTGCCGGTCAGCAGCTTGGCTTCCAGGGACTCGTTGGTGTCGAAGGTGTCCCAGGTCACCTTGATCCCGGTGTCCCTGGCGAAATCCTTGGGCACGGACGGCAGGATGTAGTCCGCCCAGTTGTACACCCGCAATTCTTGCTGTTCGGCGTGCACCGCGCTGGCCAGCAGCGACAGTCCGCAAACGCTGGCGCCCAGTATGCGTTTCATTGAGTCCATGGATCATTTCCCCAAGTGTGGCGTGAGTTGGATGGTTTTTATGTTCTGTACACGGCAGCGATCTTGAAAATAGCCAAGGGTAAGGAAGTGAAGCTTCTGGTTGTGATTTGACCTTGGGTTGCCGACTCGGCAACCCGCGTCTGATTCTTGCTGACGGCGGCGCCGGCTCACAGTGTGAGGCAGGCCAAAAGGAGATCGATGCGGCCAAAATACCTGTCCGCCTTGATCGGTGCAGTGGGGCAATCAATCCCCGGTAAGTCCAGACTGCCGATGCCTGCGCAGCCTGTTTACTGCCTATTACGCATTACACCAATAACAAGATCGCGAGGCTTCGATGAATGGCTTGTGAAACGCTTGAAACATTTCAAGAGGCTATTATCAAACGCAGTGAAAGTAGTTTTCGTGGGGGGATAAGGCTTGTCGCGCAGGGGTATGGACGATCACTGTTTTTGCATATCGGTGCGGCGGATTTTCATCAGACTGACATCATTGGCAGTGTTCCGTGGCTGCCTGTGTCCCGACAAGAGCAATGACCCATGAACGATCAAATCGAACTGTACGGCGCCAACACCGGCAACAGCCTGCGGGCCGCGATTGCCCTGGAAGAATCCGGCATCGCCTACACCGCACGCAGGCTCGACCTGTATGCGAAGGAACACCATGGCCCGGCCTTCCTGGCGCTGAACCCGGCCGGAAAAGTCCCGACCCTGATCGACCACGGGACCACGCCGGCGCTGATCATCAATCAGTCCAACGCCATCATCCAGTACGCCGATGCCAAGGCGCCGGGACGACTGGCGCCGGCGCAGCCCGGACCTGAGCGTATCCGGGTGATTGACCGCTATTTCTTTTTCGTGACCGATGTCATCGCCCCCAGCCATGCCGCGTTTTTTCTGCACCAGGCGGGGCAAGACAAGGCGGCGGCGATCATCGATCTGCGGGTGATCGAGCAACTGACCTACGCGGAAAGTTTTTTGACGGACGAATTCATGGCCGGAGCGCAGTTCTCCATGGCCGACATTTCGGCGTTCACCATCGTCACAGCGTTCCGTGACCGGCTGGAATGGAAAGAGCTTGCGCAACTTTCGCGCTGGTTCGACACGGTCGAAGCCAGGCCGGCGGTACAACGCGGCCTGAATGTGTTCAAGCAAACCTGAGCGGTCGATGTGCTGACGCTTATGTAGGAGCGAGCCCTGCTCGCGAAGGACTCAAGTGCGCCGCGTTTAACCGGTAAGCACGCGTTATCGTTGACGTCCATCGCGAGCAGGCTCGCTCCTACATAAGCGTCAGCATTCCATTAGATCAGTCGGTGTAGCCGAGCTCCACCGAACGGCTTTCCTGCGCCTGGCTTCGCGTAGCGAGGCAGTAATACAACGGACACGTCACCACCAGCCCCACCAGCCACGACAGGTCCGCGCCGTCCACCAGATTGGCGTACGGTCCGACATACAGCGACGTATTGGCGAATGGCAACTGCACGATGATGCCGATGAAGTAAGCGATGATCGCGTGCAGGTTGAGGCGACCGTAGATGCCGCCGTCAGCGCGGAAGATCGAAGCGATGTCATAGCGACGACGCTTGATCAGGTAAAAGTCGATCAGGTTGATCGAGGCCCACGGCACCAACACCAGCAACAGCGCCAGAATCAGGCCGATGAACTGCGAAATGAAATCCGCCGAGGCACCCAGCGCCACCACGCAGCAACCCGCCAGCACGATGCCCGACAACACCACGCGCACCTGGATGCTCGGCGTCCACTGGCTGGCGAAGGTCTGGATCGAAGTGATGATCGACAACACCGCGCCATACAGATTCAAGGCGTTGTGGCTGATAATGTTGAGCAGGAACAGCACCATCAGTATCGGCCCCAGCCAACCGGTGGACTGCTTGACCGCCGCCATCGCCTCGGTGCCTTCCGGGGTTGCCAGTACCGCCACGGCGCCGAAGGTGAACGACAGGATCGTGCCCAGGGTCGCCCCCAGGTAGGTGGCGAAGAACGGCCGGGTGATGCCGATGTCCGCCGGCAGGTAACGCGAGTAGTCCGACACATACGGCGAGAAGCTGATCTGCCAGATGATGCCCAGCGACACCGTGGCCAGCCAGCCGGACAGGTTGAAGCCGCCGCGGGTGAAGAAGTCCGCCGGCAGGTCATGGGCAAAGATGTAGAGGAAGCCGGCGAGCAACGCGCTGCCCATGACCCAGGTGCCGATGCGGTTGAGGGTATGGATGAAGCGATAACCGATCACCCCGATGGCCGTGGCACTGAGGGCACCGATGAGAATGCTGGCCGGCACCGGAACCGACGGCGCAATGCCGACAATCGATTTACCCGCCAGCACGATGTTGGAAATGAAGAAACCGATGTAGATCAACGCCGCGAAGAACACGATCAGCAGCGCGCCGTAGCGGCCGAACTGACCACGGCTCTGCACCATCTGCGGAATGCCCATGCACGGCCCTTGGGCGGACGCGAGGGCAATCACCACACCGCCGACCATGTGCCCGAGCGCAATCGCCAGCAGACCCCAGAACAGGTTGAGGTGGAACACCTGGACCACCATGGCGCCGGTGACGATGGGCAGTGGAGCAATGTTGGTGCTGAACCACAGGGTGAAAAGATCGCGGGCCTTCCCGTGGCGCTCTGAGAGTGGAACATAGTCGACCGTGTGGTTCTCGATCAACGGATCTTGCCGGGACATCTGGGACATATGCATGAACTCGAGTTTGTCTGTTCTTATCTTTGTATGAAGCCAAACCGGGGGGACTCTATGGCCGCCCCTCAGATGCAAACCATATTATGGTATTCCAAACTTTAAACAAGACTGATCCGGTCTTTGAACAAGCATCTGAGCCGGCATCCTGCCCGAATCACGCCAACACTGGCTAGCTGAAAGCCCCGTAATCATTGGGTTTTCAACGAACACTTTACGTTTATCGGTTCACCTAAAAAGACCTTGCAATAGATGTATTACGGTATACCATCAGACCTACAAACACATAAAAACGCGTCACACCATCCGAGGACCCTCCAATGATCGATGCCGCCATCTACAAACAAGTCATGGGTTCGTTCCCGTCCGGAGTGACCGTGATTACCACTCTGGATGACGACGGGCAAATCGTCGGCCTGACCGCCAGCGCCTTCAGCTCGCTGTCGATGGACCCGGCCCTGGTGCTGTTCTGCCCGAACTACAGTTCCGATTCCTACCCGGTCCTGATCAAGAACAAACGTTTTGCCATCCACGTGCTGTCCGGCGGCCAGCAAAACGAAGCCTATGCTTTCGCACGCAAAGGCAAGGACAAGGCCCAGGGGATCGAGTGGACGCTCAGCGAGTTGGGCAACCCGATCCTGGCCAACGCCACGGCGGTCATCGAATGTGAGTTGTGGCGCGAATATGAAGGCGGTGACCACGCGATCATGGTCGGCGCCGTGAAAAACCTGATCGTGCCCCGGCAGAGCAGCGGGCCGCTGGTGTATTGCCACGGCAAGATGGGCGCTTTACCGGTCCTGGCCTGATCTTCGGTACCACGCACTCCCACAGGTTGCTTACTGACCAGAGAGAAATGTTTTTGCAGACAGTTTGTATTATGGTATACCAACAATCAACAGGCCCGCGATCGACTGGCCGACAACAATAGATCCGAGGTAAGCGTCATGAAGTTTTCCCTGTTCGTACACATGGAACGTTGGGACGAAAGCGTCAGCCACCGCCAGTTGTTCGAAGACCTGACCGAACTGACCCTGATGGCCGAAGCCGGCGGTTTCAGCACCGTATGGATCGGCGAACACCACTCCATGGAATACACCATCTCGCCAAGCCCGATGCCGCTGCTGGCTTATCTGGCGGGCAAGACCACCACCATTCACCTGGGCGCCGGCACCATCATCGCGCCGTTCTGGCATCCGCTGCGGGTGGCCGGTGAATGCGCGTTGCTCGACGTGATCAGCAACGGGCGCATGGAAGTCGGTCTGGCCCGTGGTGCCTACCAGATCGAGTTCGACCGCATGGCCGGCGGCATGCCAGCGTCCTCCGGCGGCCAGGCGTTGCGGGAAATGGTCCCGGTGGTGCGCGCGCTGTGGAACGGCGACTACGCCCACGACGGCGACATCTGGAAATTCCCGACCTCCACCAGCGTGCCCAAGCCGATCCAGCAGCCGAACCCGCCGATGTGGATCGCCGCCCGCGACCCGGACTCGCACAACTTCGCCGTGGCCAACGGCTGCAACGTCATGGTCACGCCGTTGATGAAAGGCGACGAGGAAGTCCTCGACCTGAAGAACAAATTCCAGGCTGCGCTGGACAACAATCCTGGCGTGCCGCGCCCGCAATTGATGGTGCTGCGTCACACCCACGTGCACACCGCTGACGATCCAGAAGGCTGGCAAGTCGGGGCCAAGGCGATCTCGAAGTTCTACCGCACCTTCGATGCCTGGTTCGGCAACAAAAGCACCCCGGTCAACGGTTTCCTCGCGCCGAGCCCGGAAGAGAAATTCGCCGGTCGCCCCGAGTTCGAACTGGAAAGCCTGCACAAGACCGCCATGATCGGCACCCCGGAAGAAATCATTCCGCGCATCAAGTACTACCAGGAACTGGGGGTCGACGAATTCAGCTTCTGGTGCGATAACAGCCTGCCCCATGCGCAGAAGAAAAAATCCCTGGAACTGTTCATCAAGCACGTGGTGCCAGCGTTCCGCTGATTGCGCCGCCCTGCGACATCAACTGTAGGAGCGAGCTTGCTCGCGATGGACGCCAACGATAACGCGCGGCGTCTGAATGACCGAGTTGTCCAGAAGTTTTTCGCGAGCAAGCTCGCTCCTACAGGTATGCATTTGTCCTGTGGGAGCAGGCGTTCCCACGAGGGTCGATTCCAATGATGACTGGTCGTCTCCCATTACTCGCCCTTCCCTCCGGCGCCGCGCGGGCCTACCTGCGCGGTGAATGGACCGCTTCGCACCTGCATTTCAAGCGCCTGCGCGCCAGCGTTTCGGCCAAGCAGAACGGCTTCTGGCAAATAGTTCACTGAGCCCACCCGAACAGCCAATCACGCACCCCGCGTCCCGCCATTGCATGGCGCGTACGGTGCATCGTGTTTCGCCTTGATCAGGTTTGCCCAATGAACAATAACAACGCGCTGTTGATCATCGACATGCAGCAGGAGGACGGTTTTGTCCTCGAAAACTTCGACCAGGTGGTCGCCCATACCGCCGCCCTGCTCGATACCGCCCGCCATCAGCGGATGCCTGTCATCTATACCCGCCACATCAATCAGGCCGACGGCAGTGACCTGCCCCACGGCGAACCTCTGGCCGCCGACGGTGGCCCCGGCAGTTACCGAGCCGGCACCCGGCAGGTGGAAATCATCGAGTCGCTGACGCCGCAGCCCGGTGAATTGATCATCGACAAGGGCCGTTACAGTGCCTTTCACCGCACCGACCTCGACGCCCGACTCAAGGCAATGGTGGTCGACACGCTGATCGTCTGTGGCGTGTTGACCGACGTCTGCGTGCTCACCAGCGTGTTCGATGCCTTCGCCCTGGGCTATCGCGTGCGCCTGGTCAACGATGCCTGCACCACGACCACAGAGGCTGGGCACTACTCGGCCCTGCTGATCATGACCAACTGGGTCTATTCGCTGGAAATCCTCACCACGGCCGAGTGCCTGCGCGCCCTGCAACAACTCCATTACATCAGCCTGATCCCCGAGCGTCCGGACCTGTTTGCCCACCAGCCCCATGAGCTGCCCGGCACCATCGCCCGTCTGCAATCCCGTCTCGTCCGGACTCAGGAGTGATCGCCATGCAAGTCGAAAAAAGAAGCATCGATTTCATCCCCGAAACCGAACGCCACGGCAAGCCGGGTTCGCTGTTCCATATCTGGTTCGGCGCCAACATGAACATCACCACCATCGCCTCCGGCGTGTTGCCGGTGGTGATGGGGCTCAACCTGTTCTGGAGTGCGCTGGCAATCATCGTCGGCTCGTTGCTGGGGGCGATTTTCATGGCCTCGCACTCGGCACAGGGACCGAAGCTGGGCATTCCGCAAATGATCCAGAGCCGGGCGCAATTCGGCGTGTTGGGGGCGGTGTTGCCGCTGCTGTTCGTGATGCTGATCTACCTGGGTTTCTTCGTCAGCAACACCTTGCTCGCGGCCCAGGCGCTGGAGTCGGTCAGCCCGCTGCCGATGTCCGGCAATATCTACCTGATCGGCGCGTTGTGCTTCGTCGTCGCGCTCTATGGCTATCGGTTGATTCACCGCTTGCAGAAGCTGCTGTCGATTCTGTCGCTGGTGGTGTTCGTGGCGGCCACGGTGCTCGCCTTGCAGTTGCCGATCCCCGCCGAACAATGGCTGCCAACCGGCTTCTCGTTGTCGAAGTTCCTGGTGGCGGTGAGCATTGCCGTGACCTGACAACTGTCCTACGCGCCTTACGTCGCCGACTACTCGCGCTACCTGCCGAGCAACACGCCGAGCACCCAGGTGTTCTGGTACAGCTACGCCGGCACGGTCAGCGGTGGTGCGTGGATGATGATTCTCGGAGCGATCCTGAGCGTCGGCATCGGCGATTTTTCCAGCAACGTCGGCGGGCATGTCGCCGGTCTGTTCGGCGCTGGCGCGGTGCTGCTGTTCGCCTTCATCGTCTACGGCCAGGTGTCGATCAACGTGTTCAACCTGTACGGCGCGTTCATGTCGACCATCACCGTGATCGAACCTTTCGCCCGGCTCAAGGTGACCCCGCGAGTACGCGGTGTGTTCATGCTGCTGATCAGCCTCGTGGCCACGGCCCTGTGCACCATCAGTCAGGACGACTTCATCAACTTCTTCCTCAACTTCATCTTCTTCATGAGCTACTTCCTGATCCCGTGGACGGCGATCAATCTGGTGGACTACTACTGCCTGCGCAAAGGCCAGTACCGGATTGACGACATCTTCGACCTGAACGGGATCTACGGGCGCATCAACCGGATTGCCTGCGGCAGTTTCCTGCTGGCGATTGCCGTGGAAATTCCGTTCATGAACACCACATTGTACGTCGGCCCGGTGGCCACGGCGCTGGACGGGGTGGACCTGGCGTGGATCGTCGGGTTGCTGGTGCCAGCGTTGAGTTATTACTGGCTGATGAAAATGACCACGCGCGTCAGCGTGCCAGCGTAGTAGTCAGCATTTGACGGCATAAAAGATCGCAGCCTGCGGCAGCTCCTACAAATGCAAGGCGTACATCCCCGTAGGAGGGGCCGCCTCGTCTTCGACGCCGCGCTGTCGCGCAGCAAACTGAGGGAGCTAGAGTTGAAGAGCGTGCGCGGGGCAGAGACCGTCATTAGCACTGGTGTGACAGCACCCGAGTAGGAGAG
>NZ_JAHBDJ010000025.1:0-81031 GCF_019956375.1 Pseudomonas sp. GL-R-19
AGCTGCCGAAGGCTGCGATCTTTTGATTTTTAAAAACAAGATCAAAAGATCGCAGCCTTCGGCAGCTCCTACAGGGGTCATTCGTTTGGAATAAAAAAAGGGCCGCACCCTGCCAAGGAGACGGCCCCGGAAAACGAAAATCCGTTAACGCGCGGTAATCACCGACAACTTGGTAATTCCTGCCCGTTCGATCGACGCCATGGCCCGCGCCACTTCGCCGTAATTCACCCCATCGTCCGCCTGCAACTGCACACGCACCTCGGGGTCCTTGGCCTTCGCCGACTTGAGGTTGAACTCCAGCAAGTCCGGTTGTATCTCGTCCTTGTTGATAAACAGTTTGCCGGCGCCGTCGATGCTCACCACCAACGGGTCTTTCTGCTCCACCGGCGCCACCGCTTCGGTCTTGGGCAGGTTGATCGGAATCGCGTTGGTCAGCAGCGGCGCAGTGACGATGAACACCACCAGCAACACCAGCATCACATCCACCAGCGGTGTCACGTTGATCTCGCTCAGCACCTCATCAGAGTCTTGCGTGGAGAAGGCCATATCAGGACGCCTCCTTCACTTTCTGCGCATTGCCCTGGGCTGCCACCTTGTGCGCCTTCGGGTGGATCAGCACACGGAACGAACTCTTCTGCGCCAGGCTGTAGAAGTCATGGGCGAAGTCATCCAGGTCCGCCGCCGTCAGTTTCAAACGGCGCAAAAAATAGTTGTAAACCAGCACCGCCGGCACCGCGACGGCGATCCCCACGCCGGTGGCGACCAGTGCCGCGCCAATCGGTCCGGCAACCGTTTCCAGGCTTGCCGAGCCCGCCGCACTGATGCCTTTCAACGCTTCCATGATTCCCCACACCGTGCCGAACAAACCAATGAACGGCGAGGTGCTGCCAATGCTCGCGAGTACCGCCAACCCGGTTTCCAGCGACCGGCGCTCGCGCACGATCTGCTGACGCAAGGCCCGCTCCAGACGATCCTGATGATTGATCGCCTGACTCAAATCCGCCGCCTGTGGCGCCTCGCCCACCTGGATGGCCGCGTAACCGGCCTGCGCAACCCGGGCTGCCGCGCCGGGCCGGGTTTCGCTCAGTTCGGCCGCCGCGTCGAGGCTCGAAGCGGCCCAGAACTGTTGATGAAACTTTCGATCCTGTGCCTTCAGGCGACCGAACTGCACGCCCTTGAGCAACGCCAGCCCCCAGGTTGCGACGGAAAAAACCACCAGCAGCCAGATCACCGCGCTTTCGATGGATTCAAGTGGAGATGTCAGTAACGTCATGGTGTATTCCTCGTGTAAACGTTTAGCGCGAAATTGGTTTCGGTTTAATGAATCTTGAAATCGATGGGCACGCTGACCCAGCCGTCCCGGGCGACATCGCCTTGCTTGGCCGGCACAAAACTCCAGCGTTTCACCGCGTTCAGCGCGGCTTCGTCGAGCGCATCACGGCCGCTGCTTTTCTGAATCTGGATCTCGCCGGGCTTGCCGCTGGCCAGCACTTGCACGCGCAATAACACCGTGCCTTCCCAGCCTTTACGCTGGGCCAGCGACGGGTATTGCGGCGCCGGGTTTTTCAAGTAGCCGGCAGTGGCAGAGGCCGGTGTCACAGGTGCGGGCGCAGGCGGTGCAGGTGGCACAGGGGCCGCGACTGGCGCTGCCGGTTGTGGCAGCGCAGGTGGTTGTTCAACGGCTTTTGGCGCCGATTTCGGTACCGGTTTGGCGACCGGCCTGGGCTTGGGAACCGGCTTCGGTGGAGGAGGTTTCACCGCCAGTTCGTCTTCCACTGGCACAGGCGGCTCCACCACAGGCTGGACCGGTTGCGGTGGCGGCGGCTCGACCACCGGGGGCGCCGGACGTGAGAACTCGATGGTCATCGGCGGAATCTGCGGCGGCACGACAGGCAGTACTGTGGTCGGCTGTTGATTGACCCAATAAATCACCGCGCCATGCACCAGCAACGCCAGCACTCCGAGCAGGATCGTCTCCCGTCGACTCAAGATGCCCTTGGGCGCGCACTGCAAACGCAACTGGCCCAAGGGCACCCGGTGTGGCTGGCCGAGGTCGACCAACTCGCCACCAGGTGCCGGGCGCCACAGCACTTCATGCGCACTGGCAGCGGTCTGGACATTGCCCATTGCTGAACCCCCTTCTTAGAAGTCGTATCGACCGGTCATGCCCAGCATTCGTGGCGTGCCGAGCAGGCCTTCATAACCGCCGTTGGCAGCCGTCCACAGCGTCGTGTAGTAGGTTTTGTCGAAGGCGTTTTTCAGCCATAACGAAACGTCCCACTGCCCCTGGTTGAAGTCGCCGCGAAGGCCCGTGGACAGGTTGACCACCGCATAACTCGGGATCTGCCCGAAGTCGGAATCCTCCACCGTGCCCACCGCTTTGGAGCGGAACGCATAGCTGGCGGTGACGTACTCTTCGAAGCCGTTGCTCAGGTTCCACTTGTATTCGCCGTTGGCGTTGCCGATCCATTTCGAAGCGCCCACCACTTGATGCCCACTGAGGTCGCAGGATGCCGGAGCGCCCGGCGCCAGGCTGACTTCCGGCGGGCAGGGTGCATCCTTGTACGAGAGGTAGCTGACGTCGTTGTACGAGCCGTTGATGTTCAGCGTCAGGCTGCGCAACGCAAGCAGGGTGCTTTCGAACTCCACGCCACGGGAGCGCACCGAGCCGGCGTTGGTCAGGAACTGCACGCGGTTGACGTCGTCGAAGGCGTTGGTCTGATAGCCATTGACCTGGGTCCAGAACACGTTGGCATTCAGTTGCAGGCGACGGTCCCACAGGGTGCTCTTGAAACCGAGTTCGGCGTTGTTGGCGCGCTCGGTGCCGATCAGCAGCGAATCGGCGCCGGCCACCATCGCCGTGCCGACGGCCAGATTGACCCCGCCGGATTTTTCGCCGTGGGACAACGTGGCGTAGGTGAGCAGGTCGTCGGTGAGGCGGTAGCTGAGGTTCAACAGGCCCGAGGGACTGGAGCTGTACTGGTTCAGATCGCCGGAATCGAAGACCCCCGCACGAGCGAGTCGTGCCGCGGCCGCCGCACCGGTGACCGCGGCACCACCGGCCGGCGCATCACGGGTCACCCTGGCGTTTTTCTCTTCATAGGTGCCGCGCAACCCGGCGGTGAAATCCAGGCGCTCGGTCAGGTGCCAGGTGCCTTGGGCGAACAGCGCGAAGCTGTTGGTTTCGATATGACCATTGCCGACACTGTCGATGTTGTTCAGTGCACCGTTGGGCGTACCGTTCCAGATGTCCGCTTGCGGGCCGTAAAAGGTGAAGGATTTGTTGTCCAGGTCGGAGCCGAAGTAATAGGCGCCGAGCACGTAATCGAAGAATCCACCGGTTGGCGACGCCAGGCGAAACTCTTGGGAATACTGCTTATCCTCCACCGAAACGCCGGCGTTGTGGAAGACGGATACGTTCAGGCCGTCATCATTGCGCGGGGTGAAATTCCACCAGCGCCAGGCGCTGATGGAGGTCAGGGTGAAGTCGCTCGGCAGCGTCCAGTTCGCCTCGACCGACGTACCGCCCTGGTGCACGGTGACGTGCTGGTCATCGTTCAGGTTGACCTTGCGGTGCGTGCCGTCGACCAGTGTCGCGCCCACCGCATTGGCCCGGCGCTGGTAAAGGTTGACGCCATTGATGGTCGGCCCGGTGCTGAACAACACGCGGGTGCCGGCGCTGGAATCTTCTTCGTTGTAGTCGCCGATCCAGCGCAGGCTGAATACTTCGTTCGGCTTGAACAGCAACTGGCCACGGAAGCCATCGCGCGAGCCACCGTTCAAATCGTGGCCGTCGAATTCGTTCTTGATATCACCGTCGCTGCGGGTGCGGTACGCAGAAAAGCGTCCGGCGAGTTCGTCATTCAATGGGCCGGAAATCGTGCCCTTGGTCTGGAAGTATCCGTCCTCGCCCACCGAAGATTCGATGCTGCGTTCCGGGGTAAAAGTCGGCGCACGGGTGCTGATGTTGATTACGCCCGCCGTGGTGTTCTTGCCGAACAAAGTGCCTTGCGGACCGCGCAGTACTTCGAGCTGCTCGATGTCCATCAGGTCGAACACGGCCATGCCCGGCCGGCCGAGATAAACATTGTCGATGTACAACCCGACACTGCCCTCCAGGCCATCGCTGGCCGGGTTGTTGCCCAGGCCACGGATCGACACGCTGGACTGGCGCGCATGCATGTAGGCGACGTTGACGCTGGGCACCAGTTGCTGCAAATCCTGGATGCGATAGATCCGCTGGGTTTCCAGGGTCTGGCCGCTGACCACGCTCATGGGTGTTGGCACATCCTGCGCACTTTCTTCGCGGCGGCGGGTGGTTACGGTCACGGTTTCCAGTTGTGCATTGTCGGCCGTGGCGGTTTTTGCGGGGGTGGTTTCAGGGGTGGTGCTGTCGGCCGCATAGCTTTGGGCCCAACCGGCGCTTCCTGCCAGCAGCAGGGCCAGAGGCAGGCGTTTGAGCCGTTGGGGTGACGACGTTGGGGCGAGGTACAACGGACTCATAAGGCGGGGTTCCCGATCAAAAGAAATGCTTTATTGCTTGCCCGGCCGCCATCGCGAGCAGGCTCGCTCCTACACTGATCCTGCGAACACCGAAGATCCCCCTGTAGGAGCGAGCCTGCTCGCGATAGCGTCGGCTCAGACGCCGCCGATATCCGGCCCTTTCACGGTCTGGCTGACCTGCCCATTCACACCCACCGGCACTTCACCCTTGAGCGTCACCCGACGCACCACACGATCCTGAGTCCCGTAGTCATCCACTGCGTAATGCTGGGTGGAGCGGTTGTCCCAGATCGCCACATCGCCAGCCTTCCAGCGCCAGCGCACGATGTTTTCCTGGCGGATCACATGGCTTTGCAGCAGCCCGAACAGGTGCGCCGAATCGGTCTGGGAATAGCCCTTGATGCGTTTGACGAAATGCCCCAGCAACAGGCTCTTCTCACCGCTGATCGGGTGCACGCGGACCACCGGGTGTTCGGTCTCGTAGACGGTCGAGGTGAAGATCTTGCGATAGCGCTCCAGCTTCTCGGCCGAGACGTCTGGCCTGGTACCGGCGTAGTCGTATTCGTTGCTGTGTACGGCGACCAGTTTGTCGGCCAGTTCACGCAGCTCCGCCGACAAACCGTCGTAGGCGGCGGCGGTATTGGCCCACAGGGTGTCGCCGCCGAAAGCCGGGGCCACCACCGAGCGCAGGATCGAAGCTTTGGGGTAGGCCTCGACGAAGGTCACGTCGGTGTGCCAGGAACTGGCTCGCTGGCCCTCGGCACCGTCCAGTTCCAGTAGAAAACGCGTGCCTTCGCGCACCGGCACGGTCGGGTGTGCCACCGGCTCGCCGAGCAGGTGGGCGAACGCCTCCTGGCGCTGATCGTCGAGCTGGGTCTGCTCGCGGAAGAAGATCACTTTGTATTGCAGCAGTGCCTGTTGAATGGCTTCGACGGTGGCGGCATCCAGCTCGCCCGAAAGCTGTACGCCACGAATTTCGGCACCGATGCGACCGGCCACCGGGTGGATTTCAAGCGCGTGAACAGCGGGTTGTACTGCGAAAGCGGCATTGCTCATGGGTAGACCCTCATCAGACTGCTTGCGGTTGAACCGGCCGCGAAACACTGCTCTATCTATATTCAATTTAGATCTAATAGATATCTACATGCTTCGTTGACGGAATAAGAGGTTGCATTTAAAACCTCAGTCAACCCTCGTCGCAAATGCCTTCGAGCTATTTTTAGGATGCCGGAAAAGCATATGGATCTTCGCCAGTTGCGTTACTTCATCGCCCTCGACGAACACCGCAGTTTCGTGCGCGCGGCCGAGGCCATGGGTATTACCCAGCCTGCCTTCAGCCGCAGCATTCAGGGGCTGGAGCACGAGTTCGGCTGCGTCCTGGTGGACCGCGGCAACAAGGATTTGCGCCCCACCCCCGAAGGCTTGGTGGTGCTGCAACATGCCCGCAGCCTGGTGCAAGGCGCGGCCCTCTTGAACGCCGAAGTGACGCAGATGACCAAGCTCGATGCCGGTGAGCTGCGTTTCGGTTGCGGCCCGGCACCGGCGGTGAAACTGGTGCCGGATGCAGTGGCGCAATTCATCAACGCGCACCCGAAAGTGCGCACCTGTTTCGAGGTGGATAACTGGGAAAAACTCAGCCGTGCCCTGAGCCGTGAAGAGATCGAATTCTTTATCGCCGACATCCGCCATTTCGAGTCCGATCCGAACTTCCAGACCCAGGCATTGACGCCCAAGCGCGGCGTGTTTTTCTGCCGCCCCGGGCATCCACTGCTGGCCAAGGAGAGCCTGTCGACCAACGACATGTTCGATTACCCGCTGGCGACCACGATGATCCCGCCAGGCATTCGCAAACTGCTGGCGAACCTCAGTGGCCGGGTGGATTTTTCACCGACCATCGAGACCGAACACTTTCCGGCGCTGGTGAAAGTGGTGCTGCAATCGAATGCGATTGGCGTTGGCACCGAGGAGGCGTTTATCGAGGACATTGCCCAGGGTTCGCTGGTGTTGCTGCACTGGCGCAATCTGCCGCAGAACATCGAGAGCATGAATGCACGGTGCGGGATCGTCAGCCGCACCGGGTTCAGGCTGTCGCCGGCGGCGCGGGCGATGATCGAGACGTTGGTGGCGGTGGACAGGCAGCAGATGGCCGTTGCGGTTTGAGGATCAAGAGCTCGCAGCCTTCGGCAGCTCCTACACTGATCGATGTAGGAGCTGCCGAAGGCTGCGATCTTTTGAGATTTAAAGCCTGGCAGCAGCCAACTCCGGCGCCACCCAATCGCTCACCTTGAACGACTTGCGAATCAGCTTCTGCTGCGAAGCCAGATCCACGGCATCCTGCAACTTGCCGAGGAACACCGGGTCAAGCGTAGAGGGGAACACCTCACTCAGTTTCTGATCCTTCAGATCCTGCGTGAGGATCACCGCCGGATAACTCGCCAGCCCCGACACCAACTGAATGTAGGCGTCCTTGTTGCTGTCCTGGGTCAGCCACTCAACGGCCTGCTGTTGGGCCTTGAGCAGTTTCGACACCGCCTCCGGATGCGCATCGACAAACTTCCCGGTCCCTATCAGCACCGCCTGCACGCTGCCGGCGCCGCCCAGGTCCTTGGTGCTCAGCGGCAACTCGGCCAGCCCCTTGGCTTGCAATGCCGTGAGCCCGGAACCGCCCCACGAGGCATCGATCTGCTTCGCCGCCAGCGCCGCGACCGCCGCGTTGAAGTCCAGGTTGATGACTTTCAAGTCCTTCTCGCTCAAACCCTGACTGGCCAGCGCCGCATCGAAGGACAACTGGCTGGCGGTGCCACGAAAAATCGCCACGCGTTTGCCCTTGAGGTCCTGCAGGGTCTTGATCCCCGAACCCGGCACCACGCCCAGGTAATGCTTCACCCCGCGCGCCGAGGCGCTGAGCAACCGCGTATCCAGTCCATTGGACTTGCCGATGATGGCCGCCAGATCGCCGAGGTAGGCCAGGTCAACCTGACCGTTGGCGAACGCCTCGTTGATCACCGGGCCTGCGCCCTTGAAGAAGCTCCACTGAATCTTGATGCCCTGATCGGCGAAAGCCTTTTCGAAGATCTGCTGATCGCGCAGCACATCCACAACACCGCCGCCACTGTGCTGGGTACCGGCACTCAGGTCCGGCACGGCGATGCGGATTTCCTTGAGTTCGCCAGCGTTGGCCGTGAAGGCCAGCAGACCCGCCAGGGCCGGTACGGCGAACAGGCTGATGACACGTTTGAAGGGAAGGTTCATGGGTGCGGCTCCTTGGGCAACGGGCGTTGAGGAGCCGAAAGTAGGCCGAAGTAGACCCAACATTTAAATACTATAAATTCACATTTTTAGACTATTTAGATCTATATCAACGCACCCGGGGCTCTCCGCCGATATGCCCAAACGGCATCAAAAATATTCTTCGAATGCATTGGATGCGGAGGCTTAGGGAGGCCATAAATGGCCTCTCTTATCTCTCAATAGTATGAGTTTTGAATTTTATAGATCAATTTTGCATACGCCTTGAACCCTTGTAGGAGCGAGCCTGCTCGCGAATAGCGGAAGGTCAATCGAGACATCTTTGCCTGACACACCGCTATCGCGAGCAGGCTCACTCCTACAAAAAAGCAGGCCTGTATTGCAACCCGACAACGGAGGTCATCCATGGCCCGTGTTTCTCTTCTCAGCCTGCCACTGGCCGCGCCGCCACTTAAAAACAGGCAACGCTGGCCCAGCCTGGGCCAACGGTTGTTGCCGTGGTTGTTGCCCATTGCCCTGTTTGCCCTCTGGTGGCTCGCCAGCCGCAACCACTGGATGAGCGAGCAGATCCTGCCGGCGCCGACCCTGGTCTGGAACAGCGCGCTGGAATTGTCCCAAGGCGAGTTGTGGAGTCATTTGTGGATCAGCCTGCAACGCCTGTTCTGGGGGCTGCTGGCCGGGATCAGCGCTGGTGCTGTTTTGGGTGCGGCACTGGGTTTCAGTCGTCGACTGGAGCGCCTGGTGTTTCCGACCTTCGCCGGGTTGGCGCAAGTCCCGACCCTGGCCTGGATTCCATTGTTCATGGTGTTTTTCGGCATCGGTGAAGTGCTCAAACTGGTGGTGCTGATCAAGGCCATCATGGTGCCGGTGACCTTGCATACACTGGTCGGTGTGCGCGATGCACAACCCAAGCTGCGCGAGGCCGCCGCCGTGTTGCGCCTGCCCAGGCATCTGTTGATCCGACGCCTGGTGCTGCCTGCAGCACTGCCGGCATTCATGGCCGGTGTACGCCTCGCGCTGGCCGCCGGCTGGACTTCGCTGCTGGCTGTCGAACTGCTCGCGTCCAGCGAAGGCATCGGTTACCTGATGGTCTGGGCGCGGCAGCTGTTCATGCTCGACATCGTCTTCGTGTGCATCGTGGTGATCGGCTTGATTGGCGTGGCGATGGATCGCGGCATCGGCCTGCTGGACAGGAAACTGGTGCACTGGCCGCACCCGGCCACCGCCGAAATCCGTCGCGGGCCGCATTATCAAGGTTGGCAACGCCTGCAACCGTGGCTGCTGCCATTGGCGCTTCTGGCGTTGTGGCAACTGACTTCGGATCAGCAGTGGATTGACCCGAACATTCTGGTCAGTCCTCTGGCCGTCCTGCAGACCACTCGGGATGGCTTGCTCGACGGCACACTGCTTGGCGGCATGGCCCTCAGCCTGGGTCGGACCCTTGGCGGATTGCTGCTCGGCGGCGGGCTCGGGTTTGCCTTGGGGTTGCTGCTGGGATTGTCGCGGACCAGTGAACGCGTGCTCGGCCCAACCCTTGCGGCCATCCGCCAGATCGCCATTTTCGCCTGGGTGCCGCTGCTCACCGCGTGGTTCGGTCTGGGGGAATTGGCCAAGTGGGTGTTCGTTGCCCTCGCCGCTTTTTTCCCGCTGTTCATCGCCACCCAACGCAGCGTCGCCCACCTGTCGCCGCAACTGAACGAGGCCGCGCAGGTGTTGCGCCTGAATCTGCGCCAGCGCCTCCGTCGACTGGTGCTACCGGGTGCGGCACCGGGGATTTTTGCAGGACTTCGGCTGAGCCTGATCTACGCCTGGCTCGGCACCATCGGCGCCGAATATTTCATGCCGTCCAACGGCGGCATTGGCAGCCAGATGATCGGCGCCCAGCAACTGCTGCGCATGGACCTGATCATGGCCGGCATGCTGCTGGTGGGCCTGACCGGTGCCCTGCTCAACCTCATTGGCCAACGCCTGGAAATCCGCGCCACTCGCTGGAGACACGCATGAACGCACCGATTGTCAGCTTCAATCACGTGGGCAAAACCTTCGACGTCGACGGCTTCACACTTGAGGCCATTCGCGAATTCAACCTGGACATCGCCGAGGGTGAGTTCGTCGCCATCGTCGGCTCCAGCGGTTGCGGTAAATCCACTTTGCTGCGGCTGCTGGTGGGCCTCGATACGCAGTTTCGCGGGCAGATCAGCGTCGACGGAAAAGCCGTCACCGGCATCGGCGGCGAGCGCGGCATCGTCTTTCAGGAGCACCGCTTGTTCCCGTGGCTGAGCGTGGCCGACAACATCGGCCTGGGCCTGGTCAATGAGCCACTGAGCGCGGCACAAAAGCACAAGCGCATCGCTGATTTCATCGAACTGGTGGGCCTCGGCGACTTCGCCCGCGCCTATCCGCACCAGCTCTCCGGCGGCATGGCACAGCGCGTGGCCATTGCTCGCGGCCTGGTGGCCAGCCCACGGATTCTGCTGCTGGACGAGCCCTTCGGCGCCCTCGATGCGCTGACCCGCCAACAGATGCAGGACGAACTGCTGGCGATCCGCGCGCGGGCAAAAATCACCACGGTGCTGGTCACCCACGACGTCGAGGAAGCGATCTTCCTCGCCGACCGCGTGGTGGTGATGGAGCCGCGTCCGGGGCGGATCAAGCAAGTGGTCGACATTGCCCTGCCCCATCCGCGCCAACGCAGCAGTTTCGACTTCCACCAGTTACGCGAAGAACTGCTTCACGAACTCACCAGCGACGATCACTACCAGCCCCCCGTGCCGGTGCAGGTCCGCGATCTGCCGCTGTCCTTCATTGCCTACTGAAAAAGGAAATGCTTGATGCCGCAACGTCCCAACTTTCTAGTGATCCTGGCCGATGACCTGGGCTTTTCCGACCTCGGCGCCTTCGGTGGCGAAATCAATACACCAAACCTTGATGCATTGGCCAACAATGGCCTGCGCCTGACCGATTTTCACACCGCACCGACCTGCTCGCCGACCCGGTCGATGCTGCTCACCGGCACCGACCACCACATCGCCGGCATCGGCACCATGGCCGAAGCATTGACCCCGGACCTCATCGGCAAGCCGGGTTACGAAGGGCACCTGAACGACCGCGTGGTCGCCCTGCCCGAGTTGCTGCGCGAGGCGGGTTACCAGACCTTGATGAGCGGCAAATGGCACCTGGGCCTGACCGCAGAACTGGCGCCTCACGCCCGGGGTTTCGAGCGTTCGTTTTCTCTGTTGCCCGGCGCCGCCAACCATTACGGCTTCGAGCCGACCTACGATGAAACGACGCCACGGTTGCTGAAATCCACCCCGGCGCTGTACATCGAAGACGACCAATTCATCGACGAACTGCCGAAGGATTTCTATTCCTCAGATGCCTTTGGCGACAAGCTGCTGCAATACCTCAAGGAGCGCGACCAGACCCGGCCGTTCTTCGCTTACCTGCCGTTTTCCGCACCGCACTGGCCGTTGCAGGCGCCGGCCGAGGTGGTGGAAAAATACCGCGGGCGCTATGACGCCGGCCCTGAAGCACTGCGAATCGAGCGCCTGGAAAAACTCAAAAAGCTGGGGCTGATCGAGGCCGATGTCGAGCCGCATCCGTTGATCCAGTTGACCGCACAATGGGATGCCTTGAGCGACGAACAACGGCAGATCTCCGCGCGGGCCATGGAGGTGTATGCAGCGATGGTCGAGCGCATGGACTGGAACATCGGCCGCGTCGTCGACTACCTGCGCCAACAAGGGCAACTGGACAACACCTTCATCCTGTTCATGTCCGATAACGGCGCCGAAGGGGCATTGCTGGAGGCTTTCCCGAAATTCGGCCCGCAGTTGCTGACCTATCTCAACCAGCATTACGACAACAGCCTGGACAACATCGGCCGCGCCAATTCCTACGTCTGGTACGGGCCGAACTGGGCGCAAGTGGCGACCGCGCCATCGCGGCTGTTCAAGGCCTTCACCACCGAAGGCGGGATTCGCGTGCCGGCGCTGGTGCATTACCCGCAACTGCCGCTCAAGGGGCAGATCAGCCACGGTTTCGGCACCGTGATGGACATCACACCGACCATTCTCGACCTCGCCGGTGTGCGCCATCCGGGCAAGCAGTGGCATGGCAAGCCCGTGGCGCAAATCCGCGGTAAATCGTGGCTGGGGTTTCTGTCGGGCGAGACGACGCAAGTGCATGACGAGCACACCGTGACCGGGTGGGAATTGTTCGGTCGGCGGGCGATTCGACAGGGAAAATGGAAGGCGGTGTACATCCCGGGACCGGTCGGGCCGGCGACCTGGCAACTGTATGACCTGGGCAATGATCCGGGGGAGATTCATGACCTGGCGTCGAGCCAACCGCAGAAGCTTGGTGCCTTGATCGAGCACTGGCAGCGGTATGTGGATGAGACTGGGGTGATCCTGAGTGAGTCGCCATTTCAGCCAGACTAAACATTACCCCCTGTGGCGAGGGAGCTTGCTCCCGTTGGGCTGCGCAGTAGTCCCCTTCGTTTTCGGGATAAGGGGGCCGCTTCGCGACCCAGCGGGAGCAAGCTCCCTCGCCACAAATACGAGTCAGACTTGAGCGGTTTGTGTCCTCACACCTACCGCCTCTTCCTTGCCCTCAAACCGGTTGGCCCGCGCAAACGTGCCGAAATCATTGAACCGCACGCCCATCTCGCGCATCACCTTGTGCCCCACCAGTACGGTCAACTGGCGAATGTAGAACGGCTCCTTCACCACAAAGTGATGGATGCTGTGGCTGCTACCGAAGTTGAAGCAGAACGCCTGCAACGGCCACAGCCACCATGCGTTCAGCACCTGGGTCTGCTGCATCACATTGCCCGGTTCCACGTCACCGTAGTAGTGCATGTTCGAGCTGATGAAGTGAAGGCAGAACGTGCGCAACACGTTCGGACCGATGATCACCACAGCCGCAATGTCGATCACCTGCATCACCGACAACGTCATCGCTGACCACTCGATGGGAGCGCCCATCAGATGCGCAATGCCGTTCGCTGCGTGGATGCCGAGAAACACGTACCACGCGCCCCAATGCATCAGCGCCAGCGGTGCGTAGACCTTCAGCGTACGGTAAATGATGCTGAACTTCATGGCCAAGGTCTTGGCCCGCAGCATGCGGATGAACGACGACATGATGTTGTCGCCAATCATCAAAAACCTTGCGAAGCTCCAAGGTTCGCCGTTGGTGATGGCGCGTTCTTCCAGGTCGGCTTCGGAGCCGGAGACTTTGTGGTGATTGAGGTGCAGGTGTCGGCGAATCCATGGGTTGATGGTGCTCGGCCGCGCCAGCCACACCAGCCCCATCATCAGGTTGTGCGGCACCTTCTGCTTGCGAAAGTACATGCTGTGGATCAGGTCGTGTTCCAGTTCATGGGTCAGCGAGGCGAAAAATGCATTGAGCAACAGGCACGCCCACCAGGCCATATGCCCGGTCATGTAGAGCGCGGCCGAACCGACCATACCGGCCAAGGCGAAGGTCAGAATGCCCGCGCCCATGGCGTCCTGATGCATGAGAATCGGATAACGCTCGCGCAACTCGACGCCTTTGGCCAGTACCACTTCACGGATATGCGCTGATCGCTGTGATGCATTCAGTCGCTGGGGGCTTGCAGAAGTACCGTCCATGCTTCCATCCTCTGATTATTGATGGTTGCATCCTGCCTTGCGGACCCTCGCAATGCGGTAGCCGAGAACGCCAACCTGTTGACCGGAAGCGCCAATCAGCATGACTGAACCGACCTCCCTCGCCAGCTGGACCCGCGCCCTGCGCAAGCAACTCGATGCCTTGGGCATCGACAGCACCGCCCTGTGCCAGCAAGCGGGGCTCGACCCGCAACTGATGGACGACCCGAACGCGCGCTACCCGCTGTCGGGCACCACGCACCTGTGGAATCTGGCGGTGCAGGCCAGCGGCGACCCGGCGATCGGTTTGCGGGTTTCGCGTTTCGTCAGCCCGACCACCTTCCATGCGCTGGGCTATGCACTGGTGGCCAGCGGCAGCCTGCGGGAAGTGTTCGAGCGCATCGTGCGCTATCACCAGGTGGTCAGCGATGCCCTGGAACTGGAACTGACCCGCACCGATGATCGCTACTGTTTCCGTCTGAAAGTTCCAATGGGTAATCCGGCCCCGGCCTTCGAAGCCATCGACGCGTTCATGGCGATTTACGTGCGCACTTGCCGCAATCGCCTGGGTCGCGACTACGCGCCGCTGGCGACCTACCTGCGCCGCCCGGAGCCGGTAGACGCGCACCAATGGCATAAAGTCTTTCGCTCGCCTGTGCACTTCGGTGCCGACGAGGATCGACTGGAATTCGCCCTCATCGACTTCGACAGCCACCTGGACGATGCCAACCCGGAGCTGGCCGAACACAACGAAACCGTGCTCAAGCGCACCCTGGCGCAACTCAAGCCGCTGACGTGGGAGCGCAAGGTCCGCGACGCCATTGAAGAACAACTGCCCGAAGGCGAACCCAGCGCCGAACACATCGCCAAGGCCCTGCACCTGAGCCTGCGCAGCCTGCAACGGCACCTGGCCGATGAAGGCTACCGGTTCGACACGCTGCTCAACGAAAGCCGCGAAAACCTCGCGCTACTGCACCTGCGCGACCCGCAATGTTCGTTGAGCGAGATCAGTTATCTGCTCGGCTTTGCCGACACCAGCAGCTTCAGTCGTGCGTTCAAGCGCTGGACGGGGATGACGCCGGGGCAGTTTCGGGATGGGTTGCGCTGATCTAGCCTGAGAATGGGTTGCCTGGACTGGCCTCTTCGCGCGCAAGCCCCACAGGATTATTGGCTAACCCCAAATCCGAGATTCACATAAACCCCCTGTGGGAGCGAGCCTGCTCGCGAAGGCGTCAGGTCAGGTACATCCGTATCGACTGACACTCCGCTTTCGCGAGCAGGCTCGCTCCCACATTGGGCCTGCGTGATCGGTTAAATCGTGGCTAACACCCGCAACCGGGCAGCATCAAGGATTTCAATTTCGCCGTAACTCAGCCCGATGATCCCCTGTGCCTGTAAATCCTTGAGAATCTGGTTGGTGGTCTGGCGTGACAGCGACAACATGGCGGCAAGCTGCTCCTGGGGCAGTTGCAGGACGCGGCGCGGTGGGGCGGTCTCGCCATAACCTTCAGCAATCATCAACAAGCGGTGCGCCAACCTCGCCGGGGCCGGCAACAGGCTCAGTTGTTCGAGGTTGATGAAGGTCATGCGCAGTTTCTGGCTCATCAGCAACGCCAGTTGCCGCCAGTGCTGCGGATGCTCGTCGAGCAGTGCCAGCAAGGTGTTCTGGGGAATGTGCAGCAGCGTGCACTGGCCTACGCCGTAGGCATCGTGGGTGCGTGGCTGGCCATCGAACAGGCAGATTTCGCCGAACCAGTGCGGCGGCTCCATCAGGCTCAGCAACGCTTCCTTGCCCTGCTCGCTCACGGCGCCGACGCGCACCGCGCCTTCAAGCACCGCGTACAGTCCGCAGGGCGGATCGCCACGCTTGAACAACCGCTGGCCCGGTGACAAGCGCCGTACCCTGGCCACCGACAGCAAACTATCCTGTAGGGAAACAGGCAAATGGCTGAACCACTGACCACTCATCAGGCGTGGACGCCAGACCTGCATATCCATGAAAACTCCTAGAGATTGTCGCCTGGCTGACAGTGCGGGAAGTGGCCCCGGGGCATGATCGATCACCCCACAGGAGAACAACAATGAAAAGCCTCGTCGACCACCTCAGTCAATACGCCGCCTACCACCGTGACCCACGCAACATCGCCTCGCACTTTATCGGCATTCCACTGATCGTGGTCGCCGTCGCGGTGTTGCTGTCGCGGCCGGAGTGGTCGCTGGGCGGCGTGTGGCTGTCACCGGCGGTGCTCGTCTCGCTGGCATCGGCATGGTTTTACCTGCGCCTGGAATTGCGCCTGGGCGTGTTGATGACCGTGTTGCTCGGGCTGTCCGTCTGGGCAGGACATGCGCTGGCGCAGCAAGGCACGCTGGTCTGGCTGGGCAGCGGTGTGGCGATGTTCATGATCGGTTGGGCGATCCAGTTTGTCGGTCATCATTACGAAGGGCGCAAGCCGGCATTTGTCGATGATGTGACCGGGTTGATTGTCGGGCCGCTGTTTGTGGTGGCCGAACTGGCGTTCATGCTGGGGATGCGGCATGAGCTCAAAGAGCAGATCGAGGCACGGGCGGGTGGTGTGCGGGTCAATCCGAAGCGTGCGGCTGTTTAGATTGCTATCGCGAGCAAGCTCGCTCCCACAGGGATCCGCGGTGCACACAGATCAATTGTAGGAGCGAGCCTGCTCGCGAAGCTTTTGCCTTAGATATTGGCGACTTTCTGCCAGACCTTCGGTTTGAAGAACAACGTCTCGCCTTTTGCCAAACCAACCAGGCTGTCGTGATCCTTTACCACTTCGGCTTCGATCAGATCGCTCTGCCCTTCGACCTTCAACGTCACCCGTGTTGTCGCGCCCAGCGGACGAATATCGCGCACTTCAGCCGCGTGGTGGTCTTCCAGTTCATGGCGCGACAGCGACACTTCGTGCGGGCGGAACAGCACATGTTTGTCTTCGCCCAAGTGCAGACGGTTCGAATCACCGAGGAAGTGATAGACGAAATCGCTGGCCGGGTTTTCGTAGACGTCACCCGGTGAGCCGATCTGCTCGATCACACCTTTGTTCATCACCACGATGCGGTCGGCGACTTCCATCGCTTCTTCCTGGTCGTGGGTCACGAACACCGAGGTCAGGTTGATATCTTCGTGCAGACGCGCCAACCAGCGGCGCAGTTCCTTGCGAACCTTGGCGTCAAGGGCGCCGAAAGGCTCGTCGAGCAACAGCACTTTCGGCTCCACCGCCAGCGCCCGGGCCAAGGCAATGCGCTGACGCTGTCCGCCGGAGAGTTGTTCAGGGTAGCGATCCGACAACCAGTCCAGTTGCACCATGTTCAGCAGTTCGTGGACCTTGGTGGCGATCTGGCTTTCGCTCGGGCGCTGGTTTTTCGGCTTCATGCGCAGGCCGAACGCGACGTTGTCGAACACCGTCATGTGGCGGAACAAGGCGTAGTGCTGGAACACAAAACCGACGTTGCGATCACGCACGTCGTGGCCGGAGACGTCTTCACCGTGGAACACGATGTTGCCCTGGTCCGGGGTTTCCAGGCCGGCGATGATCCGCAGCAAAGTGGTCTTGCCGCAGCCCGACGGCCCGAGCAGTGCGACGAGTTCGCCGCTCTGGATGTCCAGGCTGATGTTGTCCAGCGCCTTGAAGGCATGGAAGTTCTTGCTGACGTTACGCACTTCGATCGACATGAATTATTCCTCCGCGGCGCTGGCGCGCAGGCGGTTGATACGGTTTTCGCTCCACTGCTTGAGCAGCAGGATGAAGAGCGCCAGGATCAGCAACAGGCTCGCCACGGCGAACGCGGCCACGTGGTTGTATTCGTTGTAGAGGATCTCGACGTGCAGCGGCAGGGTGTTGGTCACCCCGCGAATGTGCCCGGAAACCACCGATACCGCACCGAACTCACCCATGGCCCGCGCGGTGCACAACACCACGCCGTAGATCAGGCCCCATTTGATGTTGGGCACGGTGACGTGCCAGAACATCTGCCAGCCGTTGGCCCCGAGCAGGCGCGCTGCCTCCTCTTCCTGAGTGCCTTGCTCCTGCATCAGCGGGATCAGCTCACGGGCCACGAACGGCACGGTGACGAAAATCGTCGCCAGCACGATGCCCGGCAGGGCGAAAACGATCTGGATGTCGTGGTCCTGCAACCACGGGCCAAACAGGCCCTGGGCGCCGAACATCAGCACATAGACCAGACCCGCGATCACCGGCGACACCGAGAACGGCAGGTCGATCAGCGTCACCAGCATGCTCTTGCCGCGGAACGAGTACTTGCTCACGCACCACGCGGCGCTGACACCGAACACCAGGTTCAGCGGCACCGAAATCAGCACGGCGATGACCGTGAGTTTCAGTGCCGACAGCGCGTCCGCCTCAAAGATCGCGGTGAAAAATGCACCGAGGCCGAGCTTCAGGCCCTGGGACACCACGATGAACAGCGGCAGCAACAGGAACAGGGCAAAAATCAGCCAGCCAAGACCGATCAGGATTCGCCGCGAAGTCGCGCTGCCACGGCGGGCAGCGTTCGAGGAAGCGGCAGCAATAGACGATTGGGACATGGGTGCGCCTCCTTATGGGGTTTCGATGCGCCGCTGCAACAAGTTGATCAGCAGCAACAGGACGAAGGAAACCACCAGCATCAGTACACCAATGGAGGTAGCGCCGGTGTAATCGTATTGGTCGAGTTTGACCATGATCAGCAGCGGCAAGATCTCGGTTTTCATCGGCATGTTACCGGCAATGAAAATCACCGAACCGTACTCGCCGACCCCGCGGGCAAAGGCCAAAGCGAAACCGGTGAGCCATGCAGGCAGCAGTGCCGGCAGCAGGATATGACGGAAAACCTGCAAGGGTTTTGCCCCCAGGCACGCCGCCGCTTCTTCCACTTCACGAGGGATATCCGCCAATACTGGCTGTACGGTACGTACTACGAATGGAAGTGTCACAAAAGTGAGGGCAAGGGTGATGCCCAAGGGGGTGTAGGCGATCTTGAAACCCAGATCCGCTGCAAATTGACCAACCAGACCGGTAGGGGTGTACAACGCCGTCAGTGCAATACCAGCCACTGCCGTGGGCAATGCGAACGGCAGGTCGATCATTGCATCGATCACTTTTCGTCCAGGGAAGGTATAGCGCACTAATACCCAGGCCAGCAGCGTACCGATGATGCCGTTGATGATCGCGGCACACAGCGCAGTGCCGAAGCTGAGCTTCAACGCCGCCAGCACCCGTGGCGCCGAGATGATTGCCCAGAACTGATCCCAGGTGAGTTGAGCGGCATGCACGAACATCGCCGCCAGTGGTATGAGCACAATCAGGCTGAGGTACACCAAGGTGTAGCCCAGCGTCAGCCCGAAGCCGGGTATGACGGGGGAGATACGACGCGACATAAAAGTCCTTGGTTAAAAAGCGTTCCGCTAAAACCATCCCTGTGGGAGCGAGCCTGCTCGCGAAGGGGGAGTACCCGTCAACATCCCTGTCGACTGAAACACCGCCTTCGCGAGCAGGCTCGCTCCCACAGGTTAAGCACCCAGGCTGACTGCATGGGTGCTCATTGATGGCTATTTAAGATTACTGCGCCTGGTAGATCTGGTCGAACACGCCCCCGTCATTGAAGAATTTCGGCTGCGCGGCTTTCCAGCCGCCGAAGTCCTTGTCGATGCTCACCAGTTCCAGTTTCGGGAACTGCTGGGCGTACTTGGCGGCCACATCCTTGTCACGTGGACGATAGAAGTTCTTCGCCGCGATTTCCTGGCCGGCCGGGCTGTACAGGTGCTTGAGGTAGGCTTCGGCGATCTGCTCGTTGCCCTTTTTCTCGGCATTTTTGTCGACTACCGCCACCGGTGGCTCGGCGAGAATCGACAGCGAAGGCACGACAATGTCGAACTTGTCGGCGCCACCCTCTTCTTTCAGGGCCAGGAAGGCTTCGTTTTCCCAGGCCAGCAACACGTCGCCTTGACCGTTGTTGACGAAGGTAATGGTCGAACCGCGAGCACCGGTATCCAGCACTGGCACGTGTTTGAACAGGGTTTGCACGTACTCCTTGGCCTTGGCTTCGTCACCACCATTGGCTTTGAGGCCATAGGCCCAGGCCGCGAGGAAGTTCCAGCGCGCACCGCCGGAGGTTTTCGGGTTCGGCGTGATCACCGAGACGTCATTCTTGACCAGGTCGCCCCAGTCCTTGATGCCTTTCGGGTTGCCCTTGCGCACCAGGAATACGATGGTCGAGGTGTAAGGCGTGCTGGCGTCCGGCAGGCGTTTTTGCCAGTCCGCCGGCAGGGTCTTGCCGAGCTTGGCGATTTCGTCGATGTCACCGGCCAAGGCCAGGGTCACGACGTCGGCACGCAGGCCATCGATCACCGCCCGGCCTTGCTTGCCCGAACCGCCATGGGATTGCTGGACCTTCACGGTGTCGCCTGCGTGGTCCTTCTGCCAGAACTTGATGAATTCGGCGTTGTAGTCCTGGTACAGCTCGCGGGTCGGGTCGTACGACACGTTGAGCAGCTCGTAATCCTTGGCTACCGCGGAACCGGCAAAAAGGGCGCTGGCCAGGGCGGCCAAAGCGAAGTGGCGAATCGACGACATGATGAAAGCTCCTGGAATTCTTGGTTTGTTGGCTTTTTTATGGATTTCTGGAATCGCGTTGCCGATTCAAAGATCGCAGCCTGCGGCAGCTCCTACAGGTGATTGCGTGCTTCTGCAGGAGCTGCCGCAGGCTGCGATCTTCTTCAGCCCGGTTTGTTGCCCGGCTGCTGCAAACGGAATTTTTCTTTGCGTTCGATCTGCACCACCTGGGCGTTGTGCACGGTGATTTCCACGGCGCCAAAGCGCAGGTCGCGCAGGGCACTCTGGATTTCACGCAGGATGGTGGCTTCGTCTTGACCGTCGACGCTACGCAGGGATGCGCTCATATTGCTGCTCCTTCAACTGAGAGGTTGCCTCGCAGTGTCGGCACTGCTTGCGGCGTGAGAGCAATACTAGAGAGGAGTAGATATTCTTAAAAAGACTATTTGAGAATGTTTATATAACCAAAAGAAATTATTTGATGGGACAAGGGTTTGAGCTGAACAGCCCTCTTTCAGGCACACCAAAAAACCCTGTGGGAGCGAGCCTGCTCGCGATGAGGGAGTGTCAGTCACCAAAGATGTCGACTGATATTCCGCTATCGCGAGCAGGCTCGCTCCCACAGGTTTTTTGTAAATCAGGCGATCACCGGCGCATGATTCCAATCCAGCTGCGCCGCCGGCACCGGCCGCCCGAACCAGTAACCCTGACCAAAATCACATCCGTGCTCGAGGAGGAAAGCCGCCTGTTCGACCTGCTCGATCCCTTCGGCATGCACCTGCATGCCCATGCTCTGCGCCAACGCAATGATCACCCGTGAAATCGCCGCATCGTCCTCATCCCACGGCAATCCAGCGACGAAGCCCTGGTCGATTTTCAGCTTCTGCACCGGCAGACGCTTGAGTCGCAGCAGCGATGAATAACCCGTGCCGAAGTCGTCGATGGCCAGGCGCACACCCAGCTCGCGCAGTCGATGCATCTGTTCCAGCGCGACTTCCGGGTCTTCCATCACCGCGCTTTCGGTGACTTCCAGCTCGAGAAACGACGGTTCCAGCCCGGTTTCCCGCAGGACTTGCGCTACTTGCTGATACAGCTCGCGACGGGCGAACAGCCGCGAAGAAACGTTGACCGCAACGAACGACAGCATCACCCCGCCTTGCTGCCACTGGCACATCTGCCGGCACGCCTGCGCCATGACCCAGGCATCGATTTCAGCAATCAGGCCGGTTCGTTCGGCGACCGGAATGAATTCCGCCGGAGATACCAACCCCCGTTGTGGATGCTGCCAACGCACCAGTGCCTCGACGCCAATCAGGCGACTGGTCTTGAAGTCGTGAACCGGCTGGTAATAAACCCGCAGCTCTTGCCGGTCCAGGGCGCGACGCAATTCAAAGGCGATCTCGACCCGTTGCTGGGCGTGGGCCGTCAGCTCTTCGGTGTACAGGGCATAATCATTGCGCCCCGTGCTTTTGGCCTTGAAAAGTGCAGAGTCGGCATTACGCAGCAGTTGCTCGACGCTCAAGGCATCGCTGGGGAACAGGCTGATGCCGATGCTGGTGTTGATGGACAGCTGGTGCCCATCAATAAGGAACGGCTCTTTAAGGCCATCGATGATCCGCTGGGCCAACGCAGCGGCCTGAACCAGTTGCGGACAGCTTTCAGCGAGTATGCCGAACTCATCCCCGCCCAGCCTGGCCAGGGTGATACCCGGACCGAACATGGCGCCCAGACGCTCGGCCACAGCCTTGAGCAACTGATCGCCGATGGTGTGCCCAAGGCTGTCGTTGATCATCTTGAAGTGATCGAGATCGATCATCAGCAGCGCGCAGCCACGCTTGTGGGCCTGCGCCGAGGCCAGGGCCTGTTCGGCACGGTCGGTGAACAGCAGGCGGTTCGGCAGGTCGGTCAGCGGATCGTGGTGCGCCAGGTGCATCAACTCGTGTTCGGAGTTCTTGATTGCACTGATATCGGAAAACACCGCCACGAACTGGCTCGGCTGGCCATTGTCATCGTGGATCAGGCGGATCGTCTGCCATTGTGGGTAAATTTCGCCGCTTTTGCGCCGGTTCCAGATTTCCCCGCTCCACTCCCCTGTGCGTTCAAGCGCGGCGAACATCGCCTGATAGAAGTCAGATGGATGACGTCCGGACTTGAACATAGTGGGGCGCTGCCCGAGCACGTCCTCACAACCATAACCGGTGATTTCCATGAACGCCCGGTTCACATGGACGATCACACCTTCCCGATCGGTGACCAGCACGCCTTCGCGGGTGCAGTCGAAAACAGCCGCCGCCTGGCGCAGGCGCTCGCGATTGGTATTGCGTTCGTGCAATGTGGCGCCGATCCCCAGACACCGCAGCAGCCGCGCCCGTGCAACGAAGATCAACCCGGCGCTGAACAGCACCCAAACATAACCGTTGATCAGTTGCCATCGCAGTCGCTCAGCAGAGCTATCGAAGAAACTGTTTAATAAATAGCCACTGATCTGTAGCCAAACCACAGAAAGCAACAGATAGAGCAGCGCTGCACGCAAGGCATCGCGATAGGTGGCAGACATCCGACGATCCATGTCCCTACAATAAGGTGGGGATTATAGTTTAAAGACACATCCAGCCACTCTTATCTGAAAGGGCGACTGGTTTTCTGTGTGGGCTTAGTGATAATGCAATGGCTGTTTTTTTCTTTATCGAGGGCCCTATAGCCTATGTGGTACGAAGGTTTTCTTGGCTTGTCGCCCTGGTCTCTGGTTGCAGTCACCCTGCTGATGACCCACGTCACGATCATCGCCGTCACGGTCTATCTGCATCGTTACTCGGCCCATCGCTCCCTGGAGCTGAATGGGGGCCTTAAGCATTTCTTCCGTTTCTGGCTGTGGCTGACCACGGCACAGAACACCCGCGAGTGGACCGCCATCCACCGCAAGCATCACGCCAAATGCGAAACCGTCGATGACCCGCACAGCCCGGTCATCAAGGGTTTGTCCACAGTGCTGCGCAAAGGCGCCGAGTTGTACCGCGCCGAAGCGGAAAACCCCGAGACCCTGCGCATCTATGGCAAGAACTGCCCCGAAGACTGGATCGAGCGCAACCTCTACAGCCGCTATCCGCTGATGGGCATCGCGATCATGGGCGTCATCGACCTGCTGCTGTTCGGCACCATCGGCATCACCATCTGGGCCATCCAGATGATGTGGATCCCGGTATGGGCCGCTGGCGTGGTCAATGGCCTGGGCCATGCCATCGGCTACCGCAACTTCGAATGCCGCGATGCGGCGACCAACCTGGTGCCGTGGGGCATCCTGATTGGCGGCGAAGAATTGCATAACAACCATCACACCTACCCTAACTCGGCAAAACTGTCGGTGAAGAAGTGGGAATTCGACCTGGGCTGGGCGTGGATTCAAGTCTTCAGCTTCCTGCGCCTGGCCAAGGTTCAACGGGTCGCGCCGATTGCCCATCGCGTCGAAGGCAAGGGCAACCTGGACATGGACACCGCCATGGCGATCCTCAACAACCGCTTCCAGATCATGGCCCAGTACCGAAAATTGGTGATCGGCCCGCTGGTCAAGCAAGAGCTGGAAAAGGTCGATCACTCGGTACGTCACCAGTTCCACCGGGCCAAACGCCTGCTTTCGCGGGAGACCAGCCTGCTGGATGACAAACACCATGTACGCATCCAGAACATGCTCGAGCACAGTCAGGCGCTGAAGGTAATTTACGAGAAACGCCTGGCCCTGCAGCAGATCTGGGTCAAGACCAGCTCAAATGGTCACGACATGCTGGCGGCCATCAAGGATTGGGTGCACGAAGCCGAAGCCAGCGGGATTCAATCGCTGCGCGACTTCGCCGATCAGTTGAAGACTTACTCCCTGCGCCCTGCCGCTGTCTGATTGCACCGCCAGCCGCAAAACCTGTGGGAGCGAGCCTACTCGCGAAAAGGGAATGTCAGTCAAATCAAAGTTGACTGATACGCCGCTTTCGCGAGCAGGCTCGCTCCCACATTGATTTGTGGACGCAAAAACTCGTGTCCAGTACCGCCCGGCGGGAGCCCTCTCCTTCGCCACAAAAAGCGGGAACTTCATCTAAAAAGCCCAATCTCAAAGACACTTCGCTTTCCCCCGGCGGGCTTGGCGTTGGCCGCCATTGAACACGCGGCATGCCCTTTGAGATTTGTGTCGATGGCCCCAAAAAACCTGCAAGACTCATCTCCGTCACATTGGCCCGAGGCCGCGCAGACCCTGATGGCGCTGATGCACGCCCAAGGCGAAGTCGCACGCCTGAGCGAACGCGAACAGTTGTTCAACACCTTGCTGGCGAGCGTCAACGCGGTGCTGTGGGCATTCGATTGGGAAACCCGCCGGGTGCTTTACGTCAGCCCAGCCTATGAGCGGATCTTCGGTCGCTCGGCCAATCTGCTGCTGGACGACTGCGATCAATGGCGCGACAGCATCTATCCCGACGACCTGGACTATGCCGAAACCAGCCTGGCCGAAGTGCTGGACAAAGGCGCCGTGGAAGACCGCGAGTATCGAATCATTGCCGCCGACGGGCAGGTGCGCTGGCTCAGCGACAAATGCTACGTCAACCGCCAGGCCGAGCCGGGGCAACCAGTGATCATCGTCGGCATTGCTGAAGACATCACCGACAAGAAGCGGATGGAAAGCGAGCTGCACCGCCTGGCCACCACCGACGCGCTGACCCAGAGCAGCAATCGTCGGCATTTCTTCGAATGCGCCCACCGCGAGTTCGCACACGCCCGGCAACGGGGCGAGCCGCTGTCGTTCCTGATGCTGGACATCGACGACTTCAAAATAATCAACGACACCTACGGTCACCAGGAAGGCGACAACGTGTTGCAACGCATCGCCGATAGCGGCCGCGCAGCGTTGCGCCGTGGCGACCTGTTCGGGCGCATTGGCGGTGAGGAATTCGCAGCGGTATTTCCCGGCTGTACGCCGCAGATGGCCCTGCAAGTGGCTGAACGCTTGCAACAGCAGATTCAGCGATTGCGTTTCACCCATGAAGGCCAGACGTTCGGCATCACCGTCAGCCAGGGCCTGACCAGCCTGACCGCCGCGGACGAAAACGTGGAAAACCTGTTTTCCCGCGCGGATGCCGCGATGTACCAGGCCAAGCGCGAGGGCAAGAACCGGATTGTCACCGCCTGACAGGTCCTGCAACCTCCTACTTGCGCAAACGCATCAACTCCGGCAAGCCGATCTTGAGCAACCGCGCCGTCCGGCTCTTCGCCAGCGCCTCGATGCCCTCATGCTCGCTCAGGCGCGCCAGCTGCGCCGCCATGTTCATCACCAGCGATTCGCGCGAGTAAACCCCGCCACCGAGCTGGTAGGCCGCCGCAATCAGCTCCCGCAACTCCAGCGGTAGGCGCCAGCGCGTGCGCAGAGCCGAACCATAGGCCGCGCCATATTCAGCCAGCGCTTCGCCCACCTCCTCCTGCTCATCCAGTTCGCCGCCGGCCTGTTTCCATTCCTGCAAACAGCGCAGCAACGCCAGATCGCCGAGACGATGCAACATGCCGGCGCAATAGCAGCGCTCCTGATCCAGATCAAGCAAGCGCGCCAGGGTTCGCGCGTATTCGGCGGTGTGCAGGGACAGTTCCCAGTTACGCTCGGCATAGTCGGCCAATTGCGGATCGCTGAGCCGTGCGCTGCGCTTGAGCGCCAGCCCGAGAATCAGGTTCATGCTCTGCCCGGTGCCCAGGCGATGCAGTGCCTGGGACAGGGTATGCACAGCGGCACCGTGGTGCTGGGCCGCGCTGTTGGCAGCGGCGATCAGCACGGCCGTGACCTGCGGATCGGTGCGGATTTCGTCTTCCAGCACCGTCAGGTTGAGGCCATTGGGGTTTAGGCTGCGTTTGACCGCCACTTGCACGTCGGTCATCAGCGGCGCACCGTCGACCAATTCACGTCGACGCTCCAGATAAACCGACAATGTCATGCCCGGCGCCAGCGACGGCACTTCGCACGAAACCTCTTCACCGGCGTTCAGCAGTAACCCCTGCAACCGCTGAGTCAGGCTTTCCATGTTCAAGGGCTTGGTCAGGTACGCGGCCGGCGCCAGCGGCAAGGCCTCGCGCACGCTGGCACTGTCGTTGCGACTGCTCATCAGAATGAACGGCATGGGCGGATTACGTTTGCGCTGGCGGACGCTGCGCAGGACATTCAGCCCATCGACGCCCGGCAACTCCCAGTCGGCGATCACCAGGTCATAGGGGTTGGCGGCCAATAGCTCCAGCGCTTGCTGACCATCGGCGCACAGATCCAGCCGCGCATCGCAGCGTACGTTCAACAACACTTCCTTGAGCAGATCCCGGGACCAGGGATCGGCCTCGGCAATCAGTACTCTCGGAACCGCGGGTAAAATGACAGTTGTCATACAGCTCTCCCTGGCAATGCTGGAACCTTAGCCAATGCTGGCCATTCGATACAGCGCTAATGGGGTTCCAGGGGCATGAAAAAACCCGCCGAAGCGGGTTTTTTGTGGATCAGGTCACACTGAGCGATCAGAGCTCGGAGAAGCACTCTTCGATGATCGCCAGACCTTTGTCCAGTTGCTCGTCCGGCGAGGTCAGCGGTACCAGGACGCGCAGAACGTTGCCGTAGGTGCCGCAGGACAGCAGGATCAGACCCTTGTCGCGAGCCTTGGCCACAACGGACGCCACGGCGGCAGCGTTCGGCTTGTGGCTGTCGCCGTTTTCGAACAGCTCGACGGCGATCATCGCGCCCAGGGCACGGACTTCGCCGATCACCGGGTACTTGGCCTGGATGGCCTTCAGACCGGTTACCAGACGCTCGCCAACAGCCTTGCAACGATCCAGCAGGTGCTCTTCCTCGAACACTTCCATCACGGCCAGGGCCGCGGCGCAAGCGATCGGGCTACCGGCGTAGGTGCCGCCCAGGCCGCCTGGAGCGATGGCGTCCATGTATTCGGCCTTGCCGCACACACCCGCCAGCGGGAAGCCGCCAGCGATGGATTTGGCGAAGGTGGTCAGGTCGGCGGCAACGCCCATCTGTTCCATGGCGAAGAAGGTGCCGGTACGGCCAGCGCCAGTCTGTACTTCGTCAGCGATCAGCAGGATGCCGTGTTGGTCGCACAGGGCACGCAGACGCTTCATGAATTCTTTCGGAGCGACGTAGAAACCACCTTCGCCCTGAACCGGCTCGATGATGATCGCGGCGATGTCTTTCGGCTCGGCGTCGTTCTTGAAGATGCGTTCGATGGAAGCGATCGAGTCGTCGATGCTCACGCCGTGCAGTTCGTTCGGGTACAGCGCGCGGAAGATGCCGCCTGGCATCAGGCCCATGCCGGCCGAGTAAGGCACGACTTTACCGGTCAGGCCCAGGGTCATCATGGTGCGACCGTGGTAAGCGCCGGTGAACGCAATCACGCCGGCACGGCCAGTGGCGGCACGGGCGATCTTGATGGAGTTTTCCACGGCTTCGGAGCCGGTGGTCACCAGCAGGGTTTTCTTGTCGAAATCACCTGGGACCTTGGCGTTGATTTTTTCGCACACTTCCACGTACGGCTCGTAGGCCAGTACCTGGAAGCAGGTGTGGGTCAGCTTGTTCAGCTGCTCGGTCACGGCGGCGATGACTTTCGGGTGCAGGTGGCCGGTGTTCAGTACGGCGATACCGCCGGCGAAGTCGATGAATTCACGACCTTCAACGTCGGTTACGGTCGCGTTCTTCGCGGAATCGGCGAAAATCGGGTGAATCTGGCCAACACCACGTGGAACAGCAGCGGTACGGCGGGCCATCAAAGAAGCGTTAGTCTTGCTCATACATTCCTCATTCACCGCTCATCGGGCGGCGTGGTTCAAGGATAAAGCGACGGGGAGCAACGGCGGCAGCATGCGATGATCGACTGCCACAGCGTTCCCGGCCACCGAGAAAATTCCGGTTTGAAGCGGCGCAAAGGGACAGCGCTCTCGTGCCCTTTGCGCTTGAAGCAATGCTCTTGCTGGCTTAGATACCCAGGCAGAGGTATTTGATTTCCAGGTAATCTTCGATGCCGTACTTGGAGCCTTCACGGCCCAGGCCCGAGGCCTTGATGCCGCCGAACGGCGCGACTTCGTTGGAGATCAACCCGGTGTTGACGCCGACCATGCCGTATTCCAGGGCTTCAGCCACACGGAACACGCGACCCAGGTCGCGAGCATAGAAGTACGAGGCCAGACCGAACTCGGTGTCGTTGGACATCGCGATCACATCGGCTTCGTCTTTGAAGCGGAACAGCGGAGCCAAGGGACCGAAGGTTTCTTCCTTGGCCACGGCAGCGTTATTCGGCACGTTGGTCAGGATGGTCGGCTCGAAGAAGTTACCTTCCATCGGCTTGCCGCCGGACAGCACGGTGGCGCCTTTGGAAATGGCGTCGGCAATGTGTTCTTGCACCTTGGCCACGGCTTTTTCGTCGATCAGCGGGCCAGTGGTGGTGCCTGCTTCCAGACCGTTACCGATCTTGAGCTTGGCCACTGCGGCCTTGAGCTTCTCGGCGAACGCGTCGTAGACCGAATCCTGAATGTACAGGCGGTTGGCGCAGACGCAGGTCTGGCCGTTGTTGCGGTACTTGGAAATGATCGCGCCTTCGACGGCCTTATCCAGGTCCGCGTCGTCGAACACGATGAACGGCGCGTTGCCGCCCAGCTCCAGGGACACTTTCTTGATGTCCTTGGCGCATTCCGACATCAGTTGACGACCGATTTCGGTCGAACCGGTGAAGGACAGCTTGCGCACGATCGGGTTGCTGGTCAGCTCGCTGCCGATGTCGCCGGCGCTGCCGGAAACCACGCTGAACACGCCAGCCGGGATGCCGGCACGCTGGGCCAGTTCGGCCAGGGCGAAGGCGGAAAACGGAGTTTGCGAAGCAGGCTTGAGCACCATGGTGCAACCGGCGGCCAGGGCCGGGCCGGCTTTACGGGTGATCATTGCAGCCGGGAAGTTCCACGGGGTGATGGCAGCGGTCACGCCGATTGGCTGCTTGATCACGATCAGGCGCTTGTCTGGCTGGTGGCCCGGAATCACGTCACCGTAGATGCGCTTGGCTTCTTCGGCGAACCACTCGATGAAGGAAGCGGCGTAAACGATTTCACCCTTGGCTTCGGCCAATGGCTTGCCTTGCTCCAGGGTCATCAGGCGAGCCAGGTCGTCCTGGTTCTCGATGATCAGTTCGAACCAGCGACGCAGCTTGGTCGCACGTTCCTTGGCGGTCAGTGCACGCCAGGCCGGCAGCGCCTTGTCAGCAGCTTCGATCGCACGGCGGGTTTCGGCAGCGCCCATTTTCGGCACGGTACCCAGAATTTCGCCCGTCGCCGGGTTGTTGACCTTGATCGTCTGACCATTGTCCGCATCAACCCACGCGCCATCGATGAAGGCTTGCTGGCGGAACAACTGGGTGTCTTTAAGCTGCATGTCGGCTTTCCTTAACAGCACCGCAATAAGCGGAGCAAATTATGATTGTTGAAAGGCGCCTCGATAGGCTGCCGTCAGGGAAATCATTCACCGGGCTGAAGCACATAAATAGCGCACTGATTCAAATCGCGCGGTTCAGCACCCAGAGATGAGCGTTTGAAATCTCAAACGAATCCTAGGATCAAAGGGGGTAAAGGACAATAGCCTGTTCGAAAAAAAGAACGAAAACGACGCTTTTGCCTATTTTTTCTGATCAACGTAGCAAACGCGCGTTACAGCTTTAAAAAAACGCAGGCGATTCAGCAGCATGGACGCCCGCAGCGCATATGAGTATCATGGCGCCCGCTGCACCAGTAGCTCAGCTGGATAGAGTACTGCCCTCCGAAGGCAGGGGTCGTGGGTTCGAATCCCGCCTGGTGCACCATACGTTGTAACGAGAAAGCCTCAGGCCGTTAGGTCTGGGGCTTTTTTGTGGGTGTATGAAGGCTAAGCGCCTAATGATCAATGCTGTTTTTTTCAAACAGTCGGGCGATGTCTCTCGCGCTATGCAGCACGCGTTCGACCTTGATCCCATCGTCCATCAAACAGTAGAAAACCAGATATCGGCCATGGGGAAGCATTCGCAATCCCTTGGCGCAATCGTCTCTTGAAACACCCAAACTCGGTTGTTCGATCAATCGTGTGCACTGCATGCGTAGCTCGCCCACAAACGTCCGGGCCCGTTCCGGGTTGTCCCGGGCGATAAAACGAGCGACTTGCAGCAGATCGTCCCGTGCCAATGCAGAGAAAAGCAATTGCCTCATGGACGGTTTTGCTCGGCAGCTACCTCATCAATCAGTGCATCAAGCTCGGCAAACACGGTATCGGCAGCAATGGCCGGACGCGGATCGTTGCGGCTGGCTGCAATGGCTTCACGAAGTTCGGCAGCGTGTAGCCGATCCAGCAGCTGTTGATAGGCCGCGTGCGGTAAAAGATAGGCGGCTGGGCGATTGTGGTTGAGCACGGCAACAGGTTCGGAACCCGCTTGCTCGATCACCGTGCTCGGGCTGCGCTTGAGCTCGGTGATGCTGACCGAACGGCTTGCAAGTAGCTGCTCCATGGCGGCTCCAAAAAGTACGAAAAAAAGTACCTTATAGTGTTCCATTCTCTGCAGGGGGGTCAACGAATCTCCGACCGGTGCTGTCCTGGCCCACAAAAAAACCGCCGAAGCGGTTTTTTTCATTCTGTCGTCCAGTCGAACTCGTCGTACTCATCATCGTCCTCGTCGTCCTCGAAGAACTCCTCTTCAAGGTCGTCGTCTTCAACAACGTCTTCTTCCGGCTGGTTCAGCAGAAAATCCTTGCGACTCTCGGTAATCGCTCGCCGCAGTTCTTCACCCTTTTGCGGGCAGTTGAGCATTTGGGCGATGCGGTCGATTTTTTTTGCCACGGCATCCTCCAACGCATCGGCTATAGCCTGATAGTGCGCGCTTTCGGGTCGGGATGCCAAATTCCCCGAGCACTGCGCACTTCAGTTTATTCCTGAAGACGGTTAGCGGTGATAGCGCCGCACCACGCTGCTGTTTTTCAGGACGTGACCTTTGATTTTTTCCAGCAGCTGCGCACGGGTCAGGCCGGCGGGCAAGGCGTCCGGGGCCAGGTCCAGGGCGTAGATCTGGATGATGTAGTGGTGCGCGCTGTCGCCAACGGGTGGGCAGGGGCCGATGTAGCCGGTGGTGTTTTTGCTGTTGGTACCGCCGACGCCCTCGAGGCCGGGTTTGGTCCCGGCACCGGCCGGGATCTGGTGGGTAGCGGCCTTGATGCCGTAATGCACCCAGTGATCGACGCCCTGGCCTTTTTGGCCGTCCGGGTCGTGCATGACGATGGCGTAGCTTTGGGTGGCGGCCGGGCCGGTGTTCCAGTTCAACGCCGGGGAAATGTTGTGTCCACCGCAACCGGCGGCATCACTGGCGGCGACCGAGGTGAACAGACGGTCATCGGAGACACCGGGAATGTTCAGGGTGAAACGTTCCTGGGCCTGCGCCGGGAACTGCACGCAAAGGGCGACTGCCAAGGCCGCGAGCCAAGTGTTGATTGAGGTCAATCGGGTCATACCGGAGCACCTTGTGCGTGTTGGGCCGTCGTCGGCGTGCAAACTATAGCCGGACCGTTCACGCCGTGGCAGGGGCAATTGGCTGAACCTCGCGATAAGTACCAGACTCATAAGTGAAACGTCTGTCTGGAGAGTAATCATGACTCTGCATCGCGTTGCGCGTGTGGCCAATGTGCCCGAAGACCGGGGTCTGGAAGTGCAGGTCCAGGACAGCAAGATCCTGCTGTTGCGGGCCGGTGAGCAACTGCGCGCGTATCAGGCCGAATGCCCTCATGCCGGAGCCCCGCTGGCTGACGGTGCGGTATGCAACGGGCGCCTGACTTGTCCGTGGCACAAGGCGCAGTTTCGGATCGAGGATGGCGGGCTGTGTGAACCGCCAGCCCTGGACAGCCTCAAGCGCTATCCCCTCGAAGTCCGTGACGGCGACATCTGGGTCGGCGACCAGCCGTTGCCGGACGCCCACACGCCTCCGGCCGACGATCCACGAACCTTCATTATTATCGGCGCTGGCGCGGCAGGTACGGCGGCGGCAGCGGCGTTGCGCGAGAAAGGTTTCGGCGGCCGGTTGCTGTTGATCGACCGCGAAGCCGACGCCGGATACGACCGCACCGCGCTGAGCAAATACGTGATCGCCGGTGAGATGCCGCTGCACGAAGTCCCGCCGCTGCGTGACGAGGACTTTTACCGCGAGCAGCGGATCGAGCGCCTGCGAGGCGAAGTGGCAAGCCTGGATGCGCCAAACAGGACGCTGCGGCTGACTGACGGCCAATCACTGACATACGACGCCGCGCTGCTGGCCACCGGCGGTGTACCCAATCCGTTGCCGCTACCCGGCGCCGACCTGCCGCAAGTGTTCGTCTTACGCTCCAAAGCCCATGCACAGCAGATTCTGGACAGCGCCAGCGCCGGCCAGCGGGTCGTGATCATCGGCAACAGTTTCATTGCCATGGAGTCCGCCTCGTCCCTGCGCCAGCTTGGCCTGAATGTAACCGTGCTGGCCCGCCACGAGGTACCGTTTGCCAGGCAGTTCGGTGACACGGTCGGCAAGGCCATTCGCGTGCGGCATGAAGCCAATGGCGTCGTGTTTCATACCCAGGGCAATGCGGCACAGATCGAAGGAACGGACAAGGTCGAAGCCGTGCGCCTGGACAACGGCCAACGTTTGCCGGCCGATCTGGTGCTGGTCGGCATTGGCGTCAAGCCAGCCACTGAGGCCTTCACCGGGCTGCCGAAAGAGCAGGATCACTCGCTGCGTGTCGACGGCACAATGCGCGTGGCCGACAGCCTCTGGGCGGCTGGCGATATCGCCACCTTCCCGCTGAACAACCAATACCTGCGCATCGAGCACTGGCGACTGGCCCAGCAGCAAGCACGGATCGCCGCGGCGAATATGCTGGGTGGTGACGAGCATTATCTCGACGTGCCGTTTTTCTGGACCTGGCATTTCGGCAAAACCTACGACTACCTCGGGCACGCCGAGGCCTGGGACGAGGTCGAGTTCAAGGGCGACCCTTACGATCCACCCTTCATTGGCCTGTTCGGAAATAACGGCGTGGTGTCGGCGGCGGTGGCCTGCGAGATGGACCGAGCCATGGCGACGCTCGCCGAGCGGATGAAACAAACGTTGGCATGGGAAGAGGCATGGCGACTGATCCGTGACGTTCCCTAGCGCAAAACGCCCGGCGCCTGCACGATGCAGAGGCCGGGCGTTGCCGGGTACAAGGTCGCCGTTATTCGGTGGTGCCAGCACCCTCGAACTTGCTCATGACAAAACCGGCAAACTCTTCGACGGTCATTTTCTGGCCGTTGAAGTCCACCTGATTGTTGGCGTAATGCAAATTGGTGACGATGTTGTTGCCGTCCAGTTTTGCCAGCTGGCTGCCGACCGCCATGCTGCTGAACATGTCTGCGGTGGCAGTGGCCTGGTCGGCAATCAGCTTGGCATCGGTCTGACCGTCGATTTGCGATTGCACGGTAAGCACATCGACCAGCATGGGCTTGGACACTTGCAACTTGAAGTCCAGCAGCGCAATCAGCTGCCTGACCAACTGATCGGTCGGCAGATCGATGGCTTGTGGCTTGGTCAGGTCGAGCACCATGTTGGCGCGGCTCTCACCGTTGGCGGTGTTGAACGACAGGTTTTCCAGGGCCACCTGTGGACCGGCCGCCAGCAGTTTTTCCAGGCTGGACTTGAGCAGTGCTTCTTCAGCTTCGGTCAGTTTCAGCTCCGGTGCCGGCAGACCGGCCGCCGTCGCTTCGGCCGCCGCCCGCTCATACGGCTGCAGTTTGGTCTGGTAAACCTGCATCAACGACAGGGTCGCCGGAATGTCGAGGTTCTTCAGGCTCATGGCCAGCGCGCCGGAACCGATGGTCTTACCGTTCAGGGAGACTTCGCCGACCTTGTAATCGGCACGCCCGGAAGCGTTGCTGCCCGATTCTCCGGTCAGGTTTTTCATCTCGAATTTCTTGAAGTCCAGCACCGACTGCTTGACGCCAAAGGTCGATTTGCCGCTGGCCAGTTCAAGGACGTTTTCGCCGGTGTAGAAACCGTAGGTACTTTTTGTCAGGTTGCTGGCCAGGGTCAGGCCATTCAATTCAACCTGCACCGGTGCCTGGTCTTCGGACACGGTGATCACTTTCAGGCTGTCCATGTAGCCGTTGGCCTTGACCTTCTGTGCCTGGGCGCTGGCATCGACGTCCATGCTCAAGCCGGAGAATTTCATGCTCGACTTGTCATCCAGCGCCATTTCCAGCGGCTGCAACTCGAAGGTGCCATTGGTAGCGTTGTCATAGCCGATGTTGACCACGCCGGTCAGCGGGGATTTGTCCTTGGCGGCGGCAAACCACTTCTCAGTGGACGGGGTCTTTTCCAGTTCGTAGTGATTGGTCGCCAGGACTGGCAACCACTTCAGTGACATCAGCCGCGAGAACGGCAACGGGCCGTGTTCGATGTGATCGACAAACAGCAACTCGACCGGCGCTTCGCCGAACATTTCGCCTTCGCCCTTGAGACGGTAGTGCGCGGTGCTGCTGAATACATGACGCTCCAGTGACACCAGTTCCAGAGACGCGGTGCCATTGGAACCGACCATGGCCGCCTGCAATTCCTTGTTGGCATTGGCAATCGAGGTGTTCAACACACCTTCGATTTTGGTGCCGGTGAACCAGGCTCCGCCTGCGCTGACGGCACCGATTGCGACAACGATTCCCAGTAGCACGCCTGCTGATTTATTCATGTATGACCCGTTCAATGTCCGTTGTTGAAAGCGAGGTCGTCTTCCCTGAACCCATGACAGGTTGCGGCTCGACTGCGCTGAAAGTGGAAAGCAGATTAGCACCGGGCGCGACGAACGGCCCAATGATTAAAGGTGAAAGAGTGTCTTGGGGGGATGTTCATGAAGGGCGGAGAGTTTCGGCGGATGTTATGCCGTCTTCGCGAGCAGGCTCGCTCCCACAGGGGAATGCATTCCAATGTGGGAGCGAGCCTGCTCGCGAAGACGGCATAACAGCCACCAAAGAATCAGGAATACTGGACCTCGATCTCATCCAGCTGATGATCAAAGCTTTTGAGCCGTGCAGTCCAGGTGTACACCAGCACTTCGAAGTCGCGGTTGATCACCGCCCCGCCCTTCACTTCCGCGCGCGGGTCGCAGACGTCCAGTTGATAACGTTCGCGGGCCATGGCCGTGGCGACATCGGCCAGTTCCCGGGCATTGCTGAGCCAGTGCCGACCGTCGTCAGCCACCTGCCGGTCCAGCGCCAGGCATTGTTTTTTCAGGCTCTCGAGGCTTTTTTCCAGCGGCGTGCCGGTCAATTCGCCCATGACTTCCTGAAACGTGCGCCCCGGCTGCCAGTAACTGCCCCAGAAATAACGGTCGAACACCGTTTCGACACGACGCAACGCCACCTTGGTGTCCCAGATCAGGACCAGGGTCTTGCCTTGTTCGAGTTGTCTTTTCTTGATGCGTTGATTCTGGACCGAGGCCCAGGCCACCACCGCAATGGACATCACCGCAATCAGCGCGACGGCACTGTCGAGGAACGCCAGAGCCTTGTCGATCTGGTGGGCCAGCATGATGCCGTAGAAATAAGTGGCCGACAGCAGCACTAATGCCACGATGGCGCACCAGAAGCCGAGAGCATAAGGGTTTTTCATTCTTGGTTTCCCCCTGACCTGCGCGTGCCTTGTGCGAAGAAAGGGCGCTTTGCACGGACGCCCGTCCAACACTTCAAAGCATAGCAATGGCCTCAGGGTTTGCCGGAGTTCGACGCTTGCGTTCGTCCGCTTTCCCAACCGCCGCCCAGCGCGAGAAACAAATCGATCTGGCTGGCGGCAACCTGGGTGTTCGCGGCCGCCAGTTGCGCCGTGACGTCGGTGTAGGTGCGGATGGCTTGCAGGTCAGCCAGGAAAGACTCTCGGCCAGCCTGGAAAAAGCGATGGGTCTGGTCGGCCGCCAGTTTCGCCGATTGCTCGGCATCGGCCAGAGCGTCGCGGCGTTGCAGCAATGCGGCGTACTGGGCGAGGCTGGTCTGGGTTTCGCGAATGGCATTGAGTACCACCCCATCGAAATGCGCCAGCGTCGCCTGGGTCACCGCTTCGGCTTCGCGGATGCGCGCCCGGGCGCCGTTGGTCGGCACCTTCCAGGTCAGCGACGGGCCGAACCCCCAGCGGTTGGTGGACGGGTCGCCGAGATCGTCCAGGATACCGACGGTACCGATGGTCGCGCCGATGCTGATATTCGGGTACAGCTCGCCCGTGGCGACACCGATACCGGCAGTGGCGGTCGCCAGTCGACGTTCCGCCTGCCGTACATCGGGACGACGCTTGAGCAATGCGGCGCCATCGCCTACCGGAATCAATTGCGCGATTTTCGGCAGCTCGTCGCAGGTGGCGGTGCCGGCCGGCAGTTGATCCACCGGTTTGGCCAGCAACATCGACAAGCGGTACAGCCCGGCCTGACGCGCTGCCTCATAACGCGGCATGTCGGCGCGCAGGGATTTGAATTGGGTTTGCGAGCGAGTGACCTGGGTTTCGTCACCACGTCCGGCATCGCGCAGGCGCTGGATCAGCGTGGTGCTCTGGGCTTGCAGGTCGAGGGAGTGCTGGGCAATTTCCCGCTCTTCATTGGCCGCGCACACTTGGGTGTAGGCGCGAACCACATCGGCCACTACGGTGATGCGTGCTGTATCGGCGGCGGCCTGCGTCGCATCAGCATTGGCCTTGGCCGCTTCGATGCCGCGTTGCAAGGTGCCGAACAGGTCGAACTGGTACGACGCGCTGATGCCGATATCGCCAATGTTGGCCACGGGCACTTTTTCCGGGATCAGGAACGCCTGGCCGGACTCCTGCAAGCGCTGGGCGCCCATCTGCACGCCGCCGCTCCAGCCGCCCGCCGCTTGCGCCTCATCGACCTGAGCGCGAGAGCGGGACAGACTGGCCGCCGCCACGCGCAAATCGGTGTTGGAGGCCATGGCCTGCTGCACCAACTGGTCGAGTCGCGGGTCCTGATACAAACGCCACCAATCGGCCGGCACCGGCGCGGACACCACCGTTTTGCCGTCGACCGCCAGATCGCCCTGGAAGTCTGGGCGATGGACCGCCGCCTCTTCAGGCAAATGATAATCCGGCCCGACCATCTGACATGCCGACAGCAGCAAGCCTAATCCGGCGACTGCCAAACCCGAGGCCCTGCTCATTGCGCCGACTCCCGCTTCTGATCGTCGATGATCGATACCGTGGCGGTGCGCCCGGCGATCATGCGGAAATCTTCCGGCACGTCATCGAAGGCGATGCGCACTGGAATTCGCTGGGCCAGCCGAACCCAGCTGAAGGCCGGGTTGACGTTGGGCAGCAGGTTGTTGCCACTGGTGCGGTCGCGGTCTTCGATACCGGCGACGATGCTTTCCACATGCCCGCGCAGGCGCGCATTGTCGCCGATCACCCGGATGTCGACGCTCTGGCCGATGTGGATGCCGTTCAGTTTGGTTTCTTCGAAGTAGCCATCGATATGGAACGAGTTGCTGTCGACCACCGACAACACCGGACGCCCGGCGCTGATGAACTCCTGGGCCCGTGGCGCACGGTCGTTGACGTAGCCGTCCACGGGGCTTCGGATCACCGAGCGGTCGAGGTTGAGCTGCGCACTGTCCACCGCCACCTGGGCTTCCATCAAGGCCACTTGGGCGCGGGCCACTTTCGACTGGCTTTCTTCCAGTTGCTCACCCGGCACCAGATTACCCAGGCCCTTGTTTCGCTTGGCCTCGCGCTGGGCCTGGGCCAGGGTTTCTTCACGGTCGGCGACCGCTGCTTTGGCCTGGCGCAGGGCCAGCTTGAAACGGTCCTGATCGATACTGAACAGCACCTGGCCGCGCTTGACCAACTGGTTATCGCGCACCTCCACTTGCTGGATCAGACCGGACACGTCCGGGGCGATTTGCACGATGTCGGCACGGATGTGCCCGTCGCGGGTCCAGGGCGCGAACATGTAATACATCACCATGCGCCAGACCACGACAACGGCGAAGCTCACGATCATCAGGGTCAACACCACGCGACCCAGGGTTAGAAACGGTTTTTTCATGTCATCAGGTATCGACTGAGTGAGTCCACGGCGCCAAGCAGCAAGGCGTAGAGGGCCACGTTGAACAATGCCCGGTGCCAGACCAGACGGTAAAAGTGCAGGCGCGTCAGCACCCCGTGCACCAACAGGTACAACACATACGTAATGCCCATCAGCACCAATAGCGTGGGCAGGAACACCCCGCTCAGATCCAGGTCGCCGATCATAAAAGTGCTCCATCAATGCCATGGGGAAGCGGCTCTTCGGGCTCGGCGGCACCGACGAACTCGACGCCGGGCAACAGTGCCAGACGCAGGCCACTCAGGGCGTGCAGCAGATGCCGACGGGTTTCATCATCGCCGGCACCGCTGAGGGCGCGGCGCGTGCGGTCGAGGGTCATCAGCAACGGGCTCGGTGCCTGCAAGCGCTCACCAGCCTTGAGACAGGCCTTGAAGTACTCGCCCACTTCGGCCACCACCTGGCGCAACAGCACCTGCGGCACACCAAGGACCCGCGGCGTATAAGCGAGCAGGTCCAACAGATTCAGCGCCACTCGCACTTCCCGCAGCGCCACGCCGGAGTCCTGGCCGGTCATGGCCAGGCGCGGCAGATGCTGCATCAGCCGATCGAGCATCCGAATGCCCAGAAGTCGATGTTCAGACAACGTGGCCGGCTCGGAGAGGCTGACAATGTCACGCCAGCTGAAACGGGTCAGGCGCTTGGCCGCCAGTTCAGCACCGAACGGCCGGGCAATCAGGGTCCAGATGAACGCGAACAGCAGCCCCATGGGGCCGGCCAGGTTGGAGTTGGCGAAACTGAGGAAGTCCGCGTCGTAAGCGCCCTGAATACTGATGAAGGACGAGGTGTTGACCAGAGTCAGCAGCATGCCCAGGTAGAACTGCGGCTTGACCGTCAGGGTGCCGACGCAAATGAACGGCACGGCAAACGCCAGCACCAGCATCGGAAAGTCGTGCAGGTTGGGCAGCACCAGAAACAGATAAAGGCTGGCGAACACCACAGACATCGCTGTCCAGAAAAAGAACCGATAAATCTGCGGCGCCGGGTCGTCCATCGAGGCAAAGAAACTGCACGCCACCGCCGCCAGGATCACGGCGCTACCGCCATCGGTCCAGCCAAGCAGAATCCACAGCACCGAGGCCACGATAATCGCGGTGACGGTGGAAGCAGCGGAGTAGAACATCAGGCCGCGATCCAGAAACGGGGATAGCCGCCCCAGGCGCCAGTGCCGATACACCGCGCGCCAGCTGTCCTGGCTTTCGCACTGGATGGCGTATTGCAGGCTGCGGCAGTCCTGCCACAAATCGATCCACTCGCCGAGGCGGTAAATGGCGTTGGAGAACAGCAGTTGCTTGCGCTCATCCAGCGCTTCGGGAGCAGGTTGCAGGGCCTCAAGTCGATCCTTCAGGGCTTGCCAGCGGTCGAGATCGGCTTCCTTGTGCTCGAGCCATTCGGTGGTGGCGGCCAGCAACGGCGCGAACTTGTCCACAAGCTCGGGGGTGCGCCGTTCCAGGGCGTAAAGCGCATCGTCGAGGGCATCGATCACTGGCAGCAGGTGAATCATCCGTCCGCGCAATTCCTTGGTGTTGCGCACTGTCTGCGGACGCGAGCCTTCGTGGGGCAACTGACCGATCATCAACTCCAGGGAGTTGAACGTGGCGACCATCGACGCGCGCAACGCGCTGACTTCTTCAGGCTGCACGTTGCGGCTAAGGAAACGCAGGCTGTAGGTCGAGGCATCGGTAAACCATTTGCCCACCGAATCATTGAACACAGGCGCCAGGCGCCGGGGCCAGAACATCGCACCGACCACCGCCGCCACGACGATGCCGAGAAAGATTTCTTCGGTCCGCGCTTCGGCCACGTCCCACACGCCCAGCGGGTTGTTCACCACCGGCAGGGCGATCAACGGCAAGGTGTAACCGGCGAGCATCAAGGCGTAGTTGTTGGCCGTGCGCAAATGCAGGGACAGAAACAGCAGCGTGCCGGTCCACAGTGCAATCACCACCACCAGCACGTAAGGGCTCTGCACGAACATTGGCACGAACAAAACCGCCGCCGCAGCGCCGATAAAGGTGCCGACCGCCCGGTACAACGCCTTGGAACTGGTAGGGCCGAGAAACGGACTGGAAACGATGTACACCGTGGCCATCGCCCAGTACGGACGCGGCATTTGCATAAGCAAGGCGATGTACAGCGCGATCATCGATGCGGCGAAGGTGCGGACTCCATAGAACCAGTCCCGCGCCGGGGGCATGCCCGAGAAGAATCCGTTCACGAGTTAGCCACCGATGGCGGCGTGGCCGCTTCAAAAGCTCTCAGTACCCGCAGCGTAGCCTCCAGATCACTCTGGTCAATGCCTTCAAGGACTTCGTGGCGCAAGCGCACCAGCTCCACTTCGACCGCCTGCACCAGCTCCCGACCGGTTTCGGTCAGGCTCAGGCATTTGGCGCGGCGATCCTGTGCATCTTCGGTGCGGCAGACGTAACCGGCATGGCACAACTGATCGAGCAGGCGCACCAGCGACGGGCTCTCCATCCCTGCCGCTTGCGCCACCGTCACCTGGCGCACGCCCTCACCCAGACGCCCGATCATCAATAGCGGAACGGCGCAGGCTTCGGAGATTCCATAGTTGACCAGCGTGGTCTGGCAGATTTTGCGCCAATGCCTGGCGGCCACCACCATGGCGCTGCTGATGCTCATCTGGAGAACGTCGAGGTTATTCGGCACGAGGGAAAACACACACTGTTAGTTTGCTAACTATCAATATGGCATTGGAGGAGATTTTCCGTCAAGTTTTGAAACATATTGGCTTCCATCCGTCGCGAAGCCATAGGGGGTGAACCAGCCACAGTACTGAAGATGTATATACTTTGTCAGTATTACAACCGAGAAGGCAGCCATGTCGAAACAAGCCGTTTTTACAATGAAACTTGAGCCTGAATTGCGTGAACAGTTCATGGCAGAGGCAGAAGCCGCTCATCGCCCCGCCTCGCAGATCGTCCGGGAAATGATGCGTCAGTTTGTTCAATCCCAACGGGAGTCTCGCGAGTACGAAGCATTCCTGCAGCGCAAGGTCGACACCGCACGCGCTTCGATGCGCGCCGGCGACGGGCTGACGAATGATGAAATCGAGGCAGAGTTCGCTGCCAGGCGCAGGCGGGCCGAGCGACAAGAATGAAAATAATATGGACGAAAGAAGCAGCACAGGACCGTGCAGACATTTGGGATTACCTGCATGCCGTTAACCCGAAAGCAGCCATCGACATGGACAACCGGTTCAGCGATGCGCTATCCCGGCTTGCCCGATACCCGGAAAGCGGCCCAGCCGGGATCATTTCAGGCACTCGCGAGCTGATTCCACATCAGAGTTACCGAATTGTTTATGAACAGGGACTGGACGCCATCTGGATACTCGCCCTGGTCCATACATCCCGACGGTGGCCGCCCGGTCTATGACGATTCACCCCCCCGCCCCTTCCTCAGCAGCACATCCAGCTGATCAATCACTTCGGCCCAATCCGCGTCGTCGAGAATTTCGTCTCGCAGAAGCTCCGCCTGACTCGGGCTCCAGAAAAATGCATCCGCAAGGTGCAGTTCCGGTTTGAGCGGTGAATGGGTGGCGATGAATTGATCGATACTTTCGGCGTCGTCCGGCAGGCCGAGTTGTTTGAACAGGGATGGAAGGTTGTGGGTTGGGCTTTCCATGACGAACTCCTGATGACCAATTTAGGGACCGCTGCGCGGTCATCGCGAGCAGGCTCGCTCCCACAGGAAAATTCGATCTCCCTGTGGGAGCGAGCCTGCTCGCGAAAACGTCAGCATTGGCGACACAAAAATCAATGACTCAACTCCCGCACCTCGGCATGCGGCACCATTTTCAGAAACTCGGGCATGTCCATGCGCACCAGATTGACGTGGTTGCCGGCCTCCAGATAGATGTCTTTCTGCCGGGTCAGCAGCGGATCGATCACCACCTCCAACCCATAGGACTCACCCAGCGCCGGTACGGCGCCGCGTTCGCAATCGTCGAACAGATGCGCCAGGTTGCTTTCGCGAGACACCTGCCACTCACCGCTACTGCGGACTTTGCTCAGGTCAAGGTGACGGCTGGCGGGCAGCACGGCCATCAGGTAATGCCCATGGTGATCGTCGAGGATCACCGATTTTGCCACCCGTTCGGCAGGAATACCTGCGACCCGTGCCGTTTCGAGGCTGCTGGCCGAGTGTGGGTGGCTGACGATGTCGTAGTTGCATTGAGCCTTTTCCAGGCTTCGCTGCACGGTTCTTGCCATACGCATGATGCACCTCGGTGTCCGCAACAATCGCTGGCGGACGCTGGTTAACAATTCTTTCGGTACTGAAAGTCTAGGCCCGATGACGTGTTCCGGCGGGAAATCCGCCCATCGGATGTCGACGACAATTGAGCAAAATTCATACCGGCCAAGGCTCAACTAAACTGTGTTCAGAGCCACCCCAAGACTCTCTCGGAGGGTCAAGTGAACACGCGCTGTTGTGCCATTGCGCTGCTGTTGGCGTTGAGCGGATCGACCTGGGCCGCCGACACGGTTGTATTGCTGGTGCCCAACCCCCTCGGGATCTGGCTGATCACCTTCGGCCTCGCGTTTCTGATCGCTGAGGCGGCACTGCCCAATTACGGTGTGATCGGCCTGGGCGGCATCGTGATGTTCGTGATCGGTGCGGTGATTCTGTCCAATACCGAAGTGCCCGTGCCGTTGATGATCGGCCTGGCAGTGGTCAGCGCTCTGCTGCTGATCTACCTGGTGCTTCACGCCCTGAAAACCCGGCCGCGCCACACCGTCAGCGGTGATGCCGGGCTGGTCGGCAGCGAAACGCCGGTCACGTCAGTGCAGCTCGGCAACGCCTATGGCGGCTGGGTTCATCTGCAAGGAGAACGATGGCAAGTGCTCAGCGCGACGCCACTGCAACCCGGACAACGGGTACGGGTGGTGGGGCGCAAGGGTTTGCTGCTGCAAGTGGCCGCGGCTGACGCGGCGCCGGGTGGAGAATAGTCATGGGTTTGCAATTGGGTCTTGTCGCGCTCCTGCTGTTGCTCATCGCACTGGCGGGATCGACGTTTCGCATCCTGCGCGAATACGAGCGCGGCGTGGTGTTCCAGCTCGGGCGCTTCTGGCAGGTCAAGGGCCCTGGTCTGATCCTGCTGATTCCGGTGGTCCAGCAAATGGTCAGGGTCGATTTGCGCACCGTGGTGCTGGACGTTCCGCCGCAAGACGTGATCACACGCGACAACGTGTCGGTCAAGGTCAACGCGGTGCTGTATTTCCGCGTGCTCGATCCGCAAAAGGCAATCATCCAGGTTGAAGACTTTCTGATGGCCACCAGCCAATTGGCGCAAACCACGCTGCGGGCGGTGCTGGGTAAACACGAACTGGACGAACTGCTGGCCGAACGCGAACGGTTGAACCTGGACATCCAGCAAGTACTCGACGCCCAGACCGACGCTTGGGGCATCAAGGTTGCCAACGTCGAGATCAAACACGTGGACCTCAACGAATCGATGATCCGCGCCATCGCCAAGCAGGCCGAAGCAGAACGGGAGCGGCGAGCCAAGGTGATCCACGCCGAAGGCGAATTGCAGGCCTCGGAAAAACTCATGCAGGCCGCCGAAATGCTTGGCCGCCAACCGGGTGCCATGCAGCTGCGCTACATGCAGACCCTGAGTTCGATTGCCGGCGACAAGAGCTCGACCATCGTCTTTCCACTGCCGATCGAGTTGCTCAAGGGCATGGCGGACTTGTCATCGAAACCCTGAAGGTTGCGATGACGCCACTCATTGCCCGGTATTGCCGGACAGGTACAACCTCGCGGCAACACCACCGGCTTTCATTTGACGAGCGATCTGCCATTGCGCCGGCAACGGTGCAAACTCGTCAGGTACGTCGGCGGTACCGATCAGCCAGATTCGCCCCGTGCCCTTGGGCAGGTCGCTCAAGTGTTCCAGATACACGTCTGGCGTCGTCAAGGTACCGAAACCATAGTCGTTCGGCCGGCTCGAAGTGCCATCGGCCCGTGGCGGGGTGTACAGCAGGGGCTGGGTATTGGTGCGGTTGTAGTAGACGTAACTCAAGTACCAGAGCATGTCACTGGTGACGATCCGGTCCCCCGACTGAAAATGCAGGTTAACGTCTTCCACCAGGACATTGACCTGATCATGGACGTCCACCGTCGCGTTGTTTTTCAGGCCCACCAGTTCAACACCGACAAACAGCACCAGCACCGTCAAGGCCAGCACCCGGGAACCGGAGTACAGGCGGTCGATTGCCAATGCCGCCAACAGCGGCAGGCCAAGGGCATACGCGGTGAGGTAGCGCTCGATGAATATCGGCGAAAAATAGGACACCGCAAACACCAGCAGCATCGGGACAAAGGTGTAGACCGCGAGCAACGCACTGCCGCGGGACACGCTTCGATCACGTGCCAACGCCGCCCACACCAACACAGGCAGGGCCAGCGGCAAGGCGATAAATACCAGCGAGGGCAGGGTTTCGCCGTCGTCTTGGGTCAGTATCGTCCAGACCATCGACGGTAAAGAATCCAGGCTGACGGGCAACTCCCAGCCGACATCGCCATTGGCCTTGAGTTGATCCACGTGTCGTAGCAGGTCGACAAACCCCGGCAGCCAAGGCAGATAGAGCGCCACGATAGCCACATTGGCCAGCCACCAGTCACCCCGCTGGATGTGCCGCAGGCGATGCCCCGGCTGCACACGGATGATCCCCAGGTACAGCCAATGGCACAGCACGCAAAGGGCCGTGAAGTAATGGGTGTAAAACGCCGCGCTCATCAGCACGACGTAGATCACCAGGTAGCGCCGACGCTGGGGCCTGCGGATCCAGTACACCAGCGCAATGGTTGCCCCCAGCAACCACAGCCCCAGCAGCGAATACATTCTCACTTCCTGGCTATATCGCACAGCTGTGGGAAGCAGGGCCAACAGGAAACCGGCCAGTATCGCGGCACGGCAGGTGGCGAGCCGATCGACCAGCCACACACCGAGTCCGACCGAGGCAACCCCCGGCAGGGCGCTGAGACAGCGGATGGAAAAGATGCCGTCGCCAAACATCGCGATCCAGCCGTGCAGCAACATGAAGTACAGCGGCGGGTGGACGTCGTAGGCAGCATGCAACCAGATATCAGGTATCGAATAACGGGCCAGCAGCAGGCTGGAACCCTCGTCGCCCCAAATCGCGGCGGCAGTGAGATCGTAAAAGCGCACCAGCGCGGCCAACACCAGAATCGGCACCAGCCAATGCTCCCGAGTCCAGCGGATCAATGGTTGCGCACACCTGGCGAAACCAGGATTGGCGTGCGGTCCCTGAGTGTCGCCCATTGGCGTTTCTCTGCGCGCCTCCATTGCCTCCCCTTGCGACGTTGAGTGAAGAGCCAGATTGTTTGCGTATCACTTTAGCCCTTCAAGCCGAGTAACGTCGATGCTGACCCGGTAATGGAGCGATGGCCGGCGGTGGCACCGTCAGCGCAGCGTCGTCTGCGCCACGGGATACACCGACTCCCAACCGCCACCCAACGCCTTGTACAACCCGACGGCCGCCAGCGACACGCCGGTCGAACTCTCGACCCACTGCTCCTGCGTCGCCAGCAACGCCCCTTGCACGGTGAGTACGCTGACGAAATCCACCACGCCCTCGACGTACTGCTGTTGCGCGGTGTCCAGAGCAATGCGGTTCTGGCGCACGGCTTCGGCCAGGCTGTCGCGACGCAACTGGCTGGCGTTGTAGGCGGTCAGTTGGTCATCGATTTCATGCCAGGCGCGCAGCACGGTTTGCTGATAGGCGATAGCGGCTTCCTGTTGTTGTGCTTCACGTAATTCGAGCACACCGCGCAAGCGGCCGCCGTCGAACAACGGCAAGCTCAATTGCGGACCGATCCCGAACGAGCGCGAACCCCAGGAGCCGAAATCGCTCAGTTGCATGGCCTGGGAACCGATGTTCCCCGACAGGGTGATGCGCGGATAGAAATCGCCCTTGGCCACGCCAATGCTGGCCGTGGCGGCATGCAGCCGTGCTTCGGCCTGGCGAATGTCCGGCCTGCGCTCAGCCAGTTGCGAGGGCAAGCCAATGGCGACCTGACGCGGAGTCTGTGGCACCGGTGCGTCTGTGGATAACTCCGCCGCCAATGCCTGGGGCGGTTCGCCCATCAACAGACTCAAGGCGTTGATCAGTTGCCACTGGCGCTGCTCCAGTGTGGGCAGGCGCGATTCGATGGCCGCTACCTGCGCGGCGGCTTCGGCGACATCCAGATCCGTCGCGACGCCGTCGGCCAGGCGCAGTTGCGAGAGCTTCAGGCTATGACGGGCGACGTCGAGATTCTGTTCGGTGACGAGCCGGGTGTTCTGCACGCCGCGTAGTTGAATGTAGTCCTGGGCGGTTTCGGCCAGCACCGACAGCAGCACACCGCGTCGGTCGTTCTCGGCGACTTCCAGGTTGGCGTCGGCCGCTTCGGTTTCCCGCCGCACGCGCCCCCAGAAATCCAGCTCCCAGGAGGCGGAAAAGCCGGCATCCCACAGGTTGAAGGCAGATTGGCCGTTGTGCCCTGACGGGTCGTTCAGGCCTTCACCACTGTTACGGTTGCGTCCGTAACGGCCGCTGGCGGCCGTGTTGGGGTAGCGCTCGGCGGTGATGACCTGACGCACTGCGCGACTTTGCTGCAAGCGGCTGCTGGCCAGCTTCAGATCGAGGTTGTCGGTCAGGGCGCGCTGGCTCAGGGCCGAGAGTTTCGGGTCGTGGAACACCTCCCACCAGCGCTCGGCCATTGTTTCGGCGACGGCCTGGCTGGCGGCTGCCTTTGATGGTTTCGACCATTCGGTGATTTCGGTGGCTTCGGGCTTTTTGAAATCGGGGCCGACGGTGCATGCGCTGAGACTCATGATGAGCAAGGCACTGAAGGTGAGTGGCTGCCACTGCCCTCTTCGCGAGCAAGCCCGCTCCCACAGGGGAATGCGGTCAACTGTGGGAGCGGGCTTGCTCGCGAAGGCGTCAGCACGATCAACGAAAATCTTCATCGCTGAACAACCTCCTTCTCCTTGGCGGTAGCCGTATCAATACTCGCCTCCACCGACATCCCCACCCGCAAGCGCTCGGCCAGCGACTGCCCCGGCTCCAGCACGATCTTCACCGGAATCCGCTGCACCACCTTGGTGAAGTTGCCGGTGGCGTTGTCCGGTTTGACTGCGGCGAACGTCACCCCGGTGGCCGGTGCAATGCTTTCGACACGACCGTTCAATGCCGCACCGCCCAGGCTGTCGACGCGCACTTGCACAGCCTGCCCAGGCTGCACATCCGTCAATTGGGTTTCCTGGAAATTGGCCATCACATAAGCCTGCGCCAGCGGCACCACTGCGAGGATTTTGCTGCCCGGAGTGACGTAGGCACCGACCCGCACCGCGCGTTCGCCGACCATGCCGTCCTGAGGCGCGACGATCCGCGTGTAAGACAACTCGTAGCTGGCCATTTCCAGCTTCGCTTGCGCCCGCTTCAGCCCCCCTTCGGCGGCATCGCGCTGAGCCGCGAGGATATCCACCTGCTTGCGTTCCGCCGCCAGCACTGCCGTGGCGTTGGCCAGCCGTGCGGACGCCTGGTCGATGCGCGTTTGCGCCTGTTGCGCATTTTGCACCGTGCCGGCGCCCACCCCGGCGAGGTGGTTGTAGCGATTCAATTCATGCTCGGCAAAGGCCATTTCCGCCTTGGCCGAAACCACCGAGGATTGCGCCTGGGCAATCACCGACGCCTGGCGCTCCAGGGTCGCCCGGGCATTTTGCAGTTGCGCCCTGGCCACCAGCGTTTCGGCATCGGCGGCCTCGGCGGCGGCGCGTAGATCCCGGTCATCGATCAGCGCCAGCAACTGCCCGGCCTTGACCTGCTGGTTGTCCTCGACCAGCACTTGCTTGATAAACCCGGCGACCCGCGGCACGACCAGGGTGAAATCCGCCGAGACATAAGCATCGTTGGTGTTCTGCTGAGTACGCTTGCCGAACAGGCCGGGCATCGTCAGGTACAGCAATACGCCGACGGCCAACGCGGCGACCACGGCCACCGCGACTTTCTGCTTTGCTTGAGTGTTCATAAAAACCTTCTGTATCAGTGGAGCATTCAGGTCGGTGCACGCGGCGGATAGATCCGCGTCGGCAGCCAGAAAATCAGCAGGATCAAGGTCACGGCGATACCGGCCATGCACAGGTAAAGATCAGAGGAAGTGAGCACCACCGCTTGCTCATGCAGACGATGAGCGAGGCTTGCGCTGTCGCGCTCGGCCAGCGGCGAGTTGCCGAGGCGATCGACCAGCATGGTCGAGTGAAAATGCAGACGTGCCGTGGTCAGCGCTTCGATCACACCGGTAGCGATGACCGCCGAAAGGCCTTTGACGGTGTTGAACCAGGCCGATGCGAATGGCCCTTGCATCGGGTTGATGCTGCCGGTGGACAGCATCAGCAGCGGCAACACCGCCATGGGCTGGCCGAAAATCTGCAGCCATTGCAGCACATAGAAATCGTCGCGAACCCACGCGGACGTCAGTTGCGAACCGCCGACGCACGACAGCGCCAGCATGCTCAGGCCAAGGCCCAACACCCAGCGGCAATCGACCCAGCGAAAGTTGCACAGCGCCGCCACCAACGGCAGCGCAATCAATTGCGGCAGCGCCGCCAGCAGCATGATCGGCGCGGTCTGTACCGGACGATAACCCTGGACCTGCGCCAGGTAGCTGGACGGGATAATAATCACCGCCTGCAACACCACCAGCACGCCCGCCAGGGTCAGCAGGGCGAAAGACAGGTTACGGATGCCGAGCATCTGCATCTTGAAAAACGGCATTGGCTGCGACCATTCGCCGGTCAAGAACAGCACCAGCAGCAACAGCCCGCCGCCGAGCAATCCGCAGATCAGGTTCGACTCGAACCAGTCCAGGCGATTGCCCTGCAAGATGCCGATCACCAGCATGCAGATGGCGGGAAAACCCAGCAGCACACCGCGCCAGTTGAAGGACTTGAAGCGTTCCAGACGCAGCGGGTCCCGGGGTAAGCCATACGCCACCGCGGCCATGGCAATCAGGCACGGCGCGATGATTTGCCAGAAGGTCCATTGCCAGCCGGCGTACTCGGTCCACAACCCGGCCAATGGCGTGCCCAGGCCAGGGCCGAACGTCGCCGTCAGGGCATAACCGGCCAGGCCATACAACTTCACATTGGCCGGCAGAAACCGCAGGGCCACGGTCATCAGCATGGGCGGCAATGCGCCACCCGCCAGGCCTTGCAAGGTGCGCAGCAACAACAGGCTTTCGTAATTCGGGGCGAACGGGCACAACACACCCAACAGGGTGAACAGGCTGATGGCCCACAGGGTGAAACGCCGCAACGAGAACGTCACCGCACACCACGGCGCGAAGGCCATGGCCGCCACGGAAGTCGCGGTGTAACAGGCGACCAGCCAGGTGCCTTCGTCGTAGCCGATGGCCAACGCACCACGGATGTCGGCCAGGGCGACTTTGGTCACCATCTCGTTCAGGCCTGACACCAGCACCGCCAGCAGCACGCCCACCAGGCCGATGATGATTCGCGGACCGAAGACCTGTGGTGAAGCTGTCGGGCCGGTCGCGGCGATGGGGGCCGGGGCCGTGAGGGAAGTCATGTATTGCAAGCTCCGGCGTGGAAAGACCGAAGCATTCTAGGAAGCGTGATGCCTGACGAAAATCAACTTATTGGCAGGTTATAAGTGTGCCAGACGCAACGATACAACCCCCTGCCCCTGTAGGAGCGAGCTTGCTCGCGATGGACGCCAACGATAACGCGTGCTGACTGATTGATCGTGTCGTTCAGACGTTTTTCGCGAGCAAGCTCGCTCCTACAGGGGGGGAAATTGCGTTCACCTCAGTCCGGCTGTGCAGCCAGCCAGGTTTCATCGCAGCAGGATTTCAGCGTTTCGCGCAGCCAGCGATGTGCCGGGTCCTTGTCGAAGCGCGGGTGCCAGGCTTGGGTCAGCATCAAGGTCGGCAACGGGATGGGCAGGTCGAACGAGCGTAGCTTCAACCCCAGCCGCCGCACACTCAGCAAGGCCTCCTTGGGCACCGGCAGTATCAGGTCGGAATCGGGCAAGGCGAACATCGCCGCATGAAAACTGGGCGCGATCACCGCCACCCGCCGCTCCAGCCCCAGGGCATTGAGCGCGGTATCGATGGGCCCACGGGCAATGCCACGCCGGGACATGCTGATATGGGAATAACCGGCATAGCGCTCTGCCGTGATCTCTTCGTCCAACAGCGGGTGATCCTCACGCACCAGGCCGACGAAGTGGGTGGAAAACAGGTTCTGGACTTTCACTTCCGGCGTCAGCGGACGGGTGTTACTGATGCTCAGATCGATCCGCCCTTCGCGCAACGCCTCATCATCGCCATCGCCTTCGGGTACGAAACGCAATTCACAGTGCGGTGCCTGTCGGTCAAGGGTGTCGAACAGTTTGCCGCCGTAGACGCCGACAAAAAAGTCGTTGGCCCGAATACTGAAACGCCGCCGCAACGAACTCAGTTCCACCGCATCAGCCGAGCGAAACAGCAACCCGGCCTGCTCCACCACACTGCGCACTTGCTCGCGCAATTCCAGCGCCTTGGGGGTCGGCACCAGGCCACGCCCGGCACGCACCAAAATCGGATCGCCAATGGCTTCGCGGATGCGCGTCAACGTCCGGCTCATTGCCGCCGGACTCAGGCTCATCCGCCGCGCGGCGCCCACCACACTGCCCTCGTCGAGCAAGGCGTCGAGGGCGACCAACAGGTTCATGTCTGGCAATTGCATTGCGAGCACTCGTGTCTGATCAGGGTTGATTCAGACGCAATGCTAGCAAACATCACCGAACCATCCCCCACCGTTTCACCGTCACCCGCTCCAAAGAATCAAACACCAGATTCTCCACCAGCAACCCAATCAGAATCACCACCGCCAACCCGGCAAACACTTTGTCGGTATACAGCTCATTGCGGTTCTGAAAGATGTACCACCCTAGCCCGCCCTTCCCACTGGTCGCACCAAACACCAGCTCAGCAGCAATCAACGTACGCCAGGCAAACGCCCAGCCGATTTTCAGCCCGGCGAGGATCGACGGCAGTGCTGCCGGGATCAGGATGAACAGCACGAAACGCATGCCCTTGAGGCCGTAGTTGCGCCCGGCCATGCGCAGGGTTTCCGAGACGCCGAGGAAGCCAGCGTAGGTGTTCAGCGCCAGCGCCCAGAGCACCGAATGCACCAGCACGAAAATCAGGCTGTTCTGGCCCAGTCCAAACCACAGCAGCGCCAGCGGCAGCAGGGCGATGGCCGGCAACGGGTTGAACATCGAGGTCAGGGTACTGAGCAGTTCACGACCCAATTGCGTCGACACCGCCAGTGTGGTCAGGGCAAATGCCAGGACGATGCCGATCAGGTAACCCTTGAGCAACACCACAAGGGAAATCCACACCTTGCCCAGCAATTCACCGCTGAGCAGGCCGTCGTACAACGCGTGAGCGGTTTGCACAAAACTCGGTAGCAGCAGGTCGTTGTTCTGATACCGCGCAACCGCTTCCCAAAGCACGGCGAGCAAAATCAGGATCAGGCTCTTACGTAGCCAGCCCTGTTGCCACAGACGTTGGCCGAGGAGTAATTCACGCTCCAGCCGCACGCTGGTCAGTGGCTGCAAAACCGTTTCGAACTCTTCACGCGGGGATGATAAATGGCTCATCGGGCCCTCCTTTCAACTGGCTCAATAAGCGATGCGGATGTCGGCGAAACCCAGTTCATGATCGGCTTGGGTCGGCTGGCCTTCGTCGAACAACAGCCGATGGATGCGCCGCGCTGATTCCTGGAACGCCACCCCGCCAAGGCTGTGCAAATCGTATTGATGGCTGTGGACTTCCGCCCGCACCCGCCCCGGATGCGCAGACAGCAACAGGATGCGGTTGCCCACCACCAGCGCCTCTTCGATGGAGTGCGTGACGAACAGCAGCGTGAAACGCACTTCCTCCCAGAGCAGCAATAATTCTTCCTGCATCTTGCGTCGGGTCAGGGCATCGAGGGCGGCGAAGGGTTCGTCCATGAGGAGGATTTTCGGCTGCATCGCCAGTGCCCGGGCAATCGCAACCCGCGCCTTCATCCCGCCCGACAGGGTATGCGGATAAGCATCGGCAAACGCTGCCAGACCGACCTTCTCCAGATAGTGCAACGCCCGCTCTTCGGCCTCTTTGCGCTTGAGGGTTTTCGAGGCCAGCAACGGGAACATCACGTTCTGCTTGATGCTTTTCCACGGCGGCAGTTGATCGAACTCCTGGAACACCACGATCCGGTCCGGCCCCGGCGCATCGACGCGCCGGCCTTGCAGGCGGATCTCGCCTTCCACGGGCTGGATGAATCCAGCCGCAGCCTTGAGCAACGTCGACTTGCCGCAACCGGACGGTCCGAGCAGGACAAAACGGTCCGCCGGATCGATCTCGAAACTGACTTGATGGGTCGCCCGCACCACACGCTGCCGCGTGCGGTATTCGAGGCTGACGTTATCGACCGACAGCAGCGCCTGGGCTGCCGCGATCGATTTGCTGACCGTGTGGCCTTGCAAAGGGGCGTTCATTTCGGTCAGCTCCCTTGCAGCGGTTTGGCGTCCTGGAAGAAGTAGTCCTTCCATGAATCCGGTTTGTTTTTGATCGCGCCGACACGGTAGAGGAACTCGGCCAGCGGGTAAGTGTTTTTCGGCGTGACGCTGAATTCGAACTGCGGGTTGTCGATGATTTTCAGCAACGCGGCGCGGTCGATCTTGGCCTTGGTAACGCGGATGTAAGTGTCCGCCGCCGCGCCTTTGTCGTGCTGGGCAAACGCGGCCGCTTCGGTCAGCGCATCAATGAATGCCTTGTAGGTTTTCGGGTTCTCGTCGCGGAATTTCTCGGTGGCGAACAGCACCGTCGGCGAGTTCGGACCGAGCAGGTCATAGGTGTTCAGCACCACGTGCACGTTGGGATTGGCCAGTTCCTGATCCTGGAACGGCGGGTTGGAAAAGTGCCCACTCAGCTCGGTGCCGCCGGCCACCAACGCCGCTGTCGCGTCGGGATGTGGAACGGCGATGGTGTACTTGTCGAGGCGATTGAAGTCCTTGTCACCCCACTGCTTGGCCGCCGCGTATTGCAGGAAGCGCGACTGCACCGACACGCCCACCGCCGGCACCGCAATACGGTCCTTCTCGGTGAAGTCAGCGATAGTTTTGACCTTGGGGTTATTACTCACCAGGTAGTACGGAAAGTTGCCCAGGGAAGCCACGGCCTTGACGTTCTGCTTGCCATGGGTGCGGTCCCAGATGGTCAGCAGCGGGCCGACACCGGCACCGGCAATATCGATCGAGCCCGACAGCAACGCATCGTTGACCGCCGCACCGCCGGAGAGCTGGGTCCAGTCGACCTTGATGTCGATGCCCTCCTGCTTGCCGTACTTCTCGATCAGGTTCTGATCGCGCACCACATTGAGCAGCAGGTAGACGATACCGAACTGCTCGGCAATGCGGATTTCACCTTCGGCGTGGGCCACGGTCGGCGCCACCAGGCTGCCGGCAATCAGGCTCAAACCCAGGCCGATGGCGGCGGCCAGCGGTGCGAATGGAAGACGTTTGGACATGATCAGATCTCCGACAAATCAGAAAGGCGCGTCGCCCTGGATGGTGGTGCGATACAGCTTGCGGCGCAGATGGCTGGGGCATCCGGCGGCGAGGTGGATCAGCGAACGGTTGTCCCAGAACACCAGGTCATGGGGCTGCCATTGATGGCGGTAGATGTTTTGCGGCAGCACGCTGTGGGCGTAGAGCTCGGTCAGCAGTTGCTGGCTCTCGTCTTCCGGCAGGCCAACGATGCGGGTGGTGAACCCTTCGCTGACGAACAGTGCCTTGCGGCCGTTTTCCGGATGGGTGCGCACGACCGGGTGCACCACTTCAGCGACCTGGGCGAGTTGCTCCGGGGTCAGGGTCGGGCGCCAGTTGCCTTCGAATTTTGTTTCGCTGTATCGCGCCGTGTACGAGTGTGCCGCCGAGCGGCCTTCCACCGCTTTGCGCAATGCGACCGGCAGGTTGTCCCAGGCTTTGTGCATGTCGGCGAACAGCGTGTCGCCACCCTCCGCTGGCAGCTCTTGGGCATGCAGCATCGAGCCCAGGCTCGGCAGCTCCTTATAAGAAAGATCGGAGTGCCAGAACTTCCCGGCATCACCGAGGCCGATGTTCTGGCCGTTCTCGATGATGTTGGAAACGATGAGGATTTCCGGATGCCCTGCCAGCAGGAACTGCTTGAGCACGTGGATCTGCAACACGCCAAAGCGACGGCTGAAATCGATGTGCTGTTCGGGGGTGATGCGCTGGTCGCGGAACACCACCACATGATGGTCCAGGTGCGCGCGGTGAATGCGTGCGAAGTCCTGATTATTGATCGGACGGGACAGATCGAGGCCGATGATTTCGGCCCCCACCGCTCCGCTGAACGGGCGGATTTCAAAGAATTGTGGCGCGATGCTTGGCGAAGCTGAAGCTGCAGACATAAATCACTCCCACGCACGGCACGCTCAAAGGCGCGCGCGTCGATCAGAAACTCACGGAGATCCCGTGTTGGTTCGTGTCGTGCGGCGCGCGGATTGGTCGGCAGGTACGCAGGAGGTTGACTTTATAGATATAAGAATTGAAATTTAAATACCGTTAACGAATAACGATATGGCGATTGCTAAGGAGATGGGGGGAATCGAGGTGTGACTTTATTTGTCACTTTCTGACAGGATTGTGGTGTTTTGGCGGACGCTATCGCGAGCAAGCTCGCTCCTACAGGGGTTCTCCGTTGGGCACAAAATTGTGTTCCAGCAAAAATCCATGTGGGAGCGAGCCTGCTCCGGGCGGCGTTCCGACGAAGAGGCCATCAGCCTCGATGAATTTCTAGCGCTCGTGCAGCGCCTCGGCCCGCGCGCGGATGATCGGCTTGAGCAGGTAGCTGAGGACAGTCTTCTTGCCGGTGATGATGTCCACCGAAGCCACCATCCCCGGAATGATCAGCAACGGCTTTTCATCGGTGCCCAAGTGGCTGCGGTCGGTGCGCAGCTTGATGATGTAGTAGGTGGTCTTCTTGTCTTCGTCGGTGATGGTGTCAGCGCCGATCTGCTCAAGCCTGGCCTTCAGACCGCCGTAGATGGTGTAGTCATAGGCGGTGAATTTCACCGTCGCTTCCTGCCCCGGATGCAGGAACGCGATGTCCTGCGGGCGGATCTTCGCCTCGACCAGCAAGGTGTCGTCCAGCGGCACGATTTCCACCATGTCGCTGCCTGGCTGGATAACCCCGCCGATGGTATTGACCAGCAACTTGTTGACGATACCCCGCACCGGCGAAGTGACCAGCGTCCGGCTGACCCGGTCTTCCAGGGCCTTGCCGGTGGCCTGGGCCTTGTTCAGGTCGGTGCGTGCTTCGTTGAGTTGGGTCAGGGCTTCGCTACGGAATTTGCCACGGGTTTCATCGACCTTGCGCTGCACTTCCTTGATTGCCGATTCGGCACGTGGAATGGCCAGGGTGGTGGCGTCGAGCTGACCACGGGTCTCGGCTTCGGCACGCCTGAGGCGCAGGACTTCCACCGGCGATACCGCGCCCTGGGCCACCAACGGCTCGGACATGCTGATTTCCTGACGCTGGAAGCCCAATTGCTGGCGATACTGCGCCTGCTTGGACGTGAATTCGCGCAGCTCCTGCTGGCGCTGGATCAGCTGCTCCTGCAAGCCGCCAATCTCGTCGTGCAACTGTTGGCGGCGGCTTATATAGAGCGACTCTTCGCTCTTGGCCTGACCCGGCACGGCCTTGAGTACATCTTCGGGGAAGTTCAGCGGGCGATCTTCGACCTCGGCGCTCAGGCGTTCGACCCGCAGCAGCATCGACAACCGATCGGCCTCGGTTTCACCGACGTTCGAAGCAAATCGCGTGTCGTCCAGGCGAATCAGCGGTGCGCCGGCCTCGACGATCTGGCCTTCCTTGACGAACAGCTCGGCAACGATGCCGCCCTCGAGGTTCTGGATTTTTTGGATCTTCGACGATGGAATCGCCTTGCCGTCGCCCTTGGTCACTTCGTCGATGACCGCGAAGTTGGCCCAGAGCATCAGGAATACAAAGAAAGCGATGATCGCCCAGATCGTCAGCCGCACCACTCGCGGCGCATCCTCGATCAGCGCCTTGTTGACCTCCGGCAGCGGCTGGCCCTGCAGCGAAGCAGCGCCTTTGAAGTAGCGACGGATCGAATCCTTACCCGACTTAAGCAACACTGATCTGCCCCTTCTTCAACGCTTCCATCACCGCGGCTTTCGGGCCGTCGGCGAGTATCTGCCCGCGGTCGATCACGATCAGTCGATCGACCAGCGACAACAGCGATGCCCGGTGCGTCACCAGCACCATGGTCTTGTTTTCGATCACCGCTGCCAGGCGCTGCTTGAGGCGTTCTTCGCCGGTGTTGTCCATAGCACTGGTCGGTTCGTCGAGCAGCAGGATCGGCGGATTGAGCAGCAATGCGCGGGCCAGGGCGACGTTTTGCCGTTGGCCACCGGAAAGGTTCTGCCCGCGCTCGCCCACTTGCAGCTCATAGCCCTGCGGATGCAGGCGCGCGTATTCGTGGACGCCGGCCAGCTCTGCCGCTTGCAACACCAGTTCGTCCTCGACATACCGCGCACCGGAAACCAGGTTGTCGCGCAAGGTGCCGGCGAGCAACTGAATGTCCTGGGGCACGTAGCCAATGTTGTAGCGCAGCTCGCTGACGTCGATCTGGCGAATATCCACACCATCGACCAACAACGAGCCATCATCTGGCTGATACAGCCCCACCAGCAATTTCGCCAGCGAGCTCTTGCCCGAACCGCTTCGGCCAATGATGCCGACCTTCTCGCCGGGACGAATCGACAGGTTGATGTTCTTCAGCGCCAGGTTCTGCTGTTGCGGGTAGGTGAAGTTGAGCTGGCGGCACTCAATACCGCCCTGCAGCACCTTGCGGCTGAGCGGACGCTCTTCGAAATTGCGCTCCTGGGGCAGCTCCATCATCTGGTCGACCGAGGTCATGGTCACCCGCGCCTGCTGATAACGGGTCAACAACCCGGACAGTGACGCCAGCGGGCTGAGCGCTCGGCCACTGAGCATGTAGCAGGCAATCAGGCCGCCCATGCTCAGGTGACCGTCGATGATCTGGTACACGCCGAAGACGATCATGATCACCCCGGCCAGTTGCTGGATCAGCAAGGTGATGTTCATCGCCAGACCGGAGAGCATTTTCACCCGCAACTCAAGACGACTGAGGGTGCCGATGGTCTGTTCCCACTGGTACTGGCGCTCGCTTTCGGCGTTGTTGACCTTCACCGCATCCAGGCCGGCCAGGGTTTCGATCAGGCTCGACTGACGCTCGGCCCCCAGCGCCATGGTCCGTTCCATGGTTGCCACCAGGGGTTTCTGCAAGGCGTAGCCGATGGCCAGGGCGATCGGGAATGCCAGCACCGGAATCCACACCAGGTGCCCGCCAAGGATCGCGATGACGATAAAGATCAGAATCGTGAACGGCAGGTCGATCAGGCTGGTCAGTGTCAGCGAGGCGAGGAAGTCCCGCAGGCTCTGGAACTCATGGATGTTCTGGGCAAAGCTGCCGACCCGCGCCGGCCGGTATTTCATGGCCATGCCGACGATGCGCTCGAACAGCGTGGCCGAGATGATCAGGTCGGTTTTCTTGCCGGCCAGGTCCAGGCACAGGCTACGCAGGCTTTTCAGGATCAGGTCGAAGAGGTAGGCGCCCGTGATGCCGAGTGCCAGCACCCAGAGCGTCGCTTCGGCCTGGTTCGGCACGACGCGGTCGTACACGTTCATCACGAACAACGGCGCAGCCATGGCAATGATGTTGATCAGAAAACTGGCGGCAATGGCGTCGACATACAACCAGCGCGAACGCTTGAGGGTGTCGCGAAACCACGAGCGCGCACGCGGAATCAGCGTGCCGTGGTTGACGTCGAATTTGTGCTGGGGCTGAGCGAAAAAGACCTTGTCGGTGTAGTCGTCGGCCAGCAGTTCGCGAGTGACCAGGGACTCACCGCCATCGCTTTCGCTGAGCAGCACCCGCGCCAGATCTTCGCCTTGCCAGCCAAGCAGGACAGCACTGCGACCGTCCTTGAGCAGCAACAATGCCGGCATGGCAATCGCCGGAATATCCTTCAGCTTGCGTTGCAGCACCCGACCTTGCAGCCCAGCGCGAGCTGCCGCACGTGGCAGCAAGTCGACACTCAAGCGTTGCTCGGGCAGCGGCAGGCCGGTGGTCAGCATTGCCGCGCTGGCAGGCTTCTGGTGCAGCATGCAAAGAGCGAGCAGACCATCCAGTAACGGATCGTCATGCAACGCGCGCGGATCATGAATGAGTTGAACCCGACTGACTTCTGATTCCACGCTCGGCACTCTTGGCTAACAATTGAACAACGAAGGTCCCGCTCAATTCATACCGGGCAATTGAACCTTGGGCTTCACGTCGTTCTGCACAACGGATGCCAATGGTGCGACCACTCCCTGGCTTTTGAGCAATTCGCCCATGGTCGCCTTGATACGGTACTGAGTAAATAACTGAGAGTTCTTGATCTCCGCCAGACGACGAGAGGAGGTAAACAGTTCGTTTTCACTGTCGAGCAAATCGAGCAGGGTGCGCTCGCCGAGGCTGAACTGACGCTGGTAAGCGGTCCGCACGGCGGTGCTGTGATCGACGTATTGCTGGGCGATCGGCACCTGCGCGTTGGCGTTGTTCAGGGCATTCCAGGCCAGGCCCAGCTCTTCATTCAATTGGCGCAGGGCGTTGTTGCGGATGTCCAGCGCCTGGTTCGACAGGTAGGACTTGGATTCCAGATCGGCCTTGTTGCTGCCGCCGGAGTACAGGTTGAAGCGCATGCGCAGCATGGCTTGCCATTCGTTGTCGTGGCCGTTCTGGCCATCAATATCGTTGTTCGCGGTGCGACCCAATTCAGCATCGAAGCGTGGGTAGAAGGTCGACTTGGCCGTGTCGTACTGCTTCTCGGCAGCGGCGATATCGGATTCGGCCGAGCGCAGGATCGGGCTGTTTTCCAGCATCTGCGCGCGGGCTTCATTCAGATTGGCCGGCATCAGCGCCATGAAGCTCGCCGGACGCTCCAGTTGATCCGGCATCTGGCCGACAGCGGAGAGGTAGTTGGTTTCGGCGTCAGCCAGGTTGGTCTGCTCGGTGATCAGGTTGTTGCGCGCCTGGGCCATCCGCGCCTCGGCCTGATCGAGGTCGGCGCCGCTGCCGACGCCGCGCTGGGTGCGCAGCTGGATCTGGTCGTAAATGCGTTGGTGGCTCTTGAGGTTGTCCTCGGCCAGACGCACGAATTCGCGACGGGTCAGCACGTCGAGATAAACCTGGGCCACGGTCAGCCCGGTACGCTCGGAAGTACTCAGCAGCGAGTAGGCGCGGGAGTTGACGGCGGCTTGTTGACGCCCAACTTCGCTGGATGTCGCAAAACCGTCAAAAACCATTTGGCTCAGACGCAAACTGGACTCACTGCGATTCAGGGTTTCCCAGTGCTTGTTGCCGCTGCTGTCCGTGCGTGTAGTCACGCTATCTGTGCCTTCACGACCGTAACCACCCAGCAGGTCGACCCGTGGCAGGTATCCACCTTTCGCAGCCTTCAATTGATAGTCCGCAGCCAATCGGCTGTTGACGCCTGCCTGGACTTCCGGATGGACATCCAGCGCTTGTTGCATGGCGTCTGGCAAGGACTGCGCCTGAACAAAAGACGCGGCGAGGACGAAAGGTATAGCCATGAACAAGGGCGAACGCATTGTAGGAATTTCCCAGGACTTCTTGTCTTGAATCACAGCAAAAGAGCGCGCTGCGTTGAAAGATCGCGAGCGGAATGACCGTATGTCGGAAAGTTAAAAAGCGGAACTGGATCACATACCGAGGACAGGCCACCACTGAAATATCAATGTGACATTACTGGGGCGATTGTTTAGGATGGCTCCAAGAAGGTCAATAGTTTGGCATAAAGTTAATAGCTAAAAATTCCAGCCAGATTATTGACGGATTTTTGCGTCAAACCTGTGCACCCTTTTTGCAATGTACGTCCAGACTGGTCGGCGCAGGCGTCATCAGGTCTATGGAAGTCAACTGAACGTGACACCCCGGAGAATCTTCAATGAGCAGTGTTGTTGCCATCGTCAAAAGCATTGTCGGTCAGGTTTTCGTGGTGTCCCCAGAGGGCGTCCGCCGTGTTCTCGTTGAAGGCGACAAACTGTTCGCCGGTGACCAGATCGACACTGGCCTTTCCGGTGCCGTGTCCCTGGAACTGGCCGATGGCCGCACCCTCGATCTGGGCCGTGACACACAGTGGAGCGCTGACGCCCCGGACTCCGGTACTGATCTGGCAGCCGCCACTGCGCAAGCCGCGACATCGGTAGAAGAGCTGCAACAAGCCATTGTCGCCGGTGCCGACCCGACCAAAGACCTTGAAGCCACCGCTGCGGGCCCGACGGCGGCAGGCTCTGGTGGTGCCGCCGGTGGCGGTCACAGCTTCGTGATGCTCGACGCCACCGCTGGCCGCGTCGACCCGACCATTGGCTTCCCGACCGCAGGTATCAACTCTGCCGGGCAAACAACCCTGGAAATCCCGGGTAGCCAGTCCACCAACGCCAACGTTAATGCCAACGCCAACGCCAATACCCCGAGTGAGTCAGTCCTCAGCCTCAGTGCCACGCCGACCATCACCGAGGCCGGTGGCGTGCTGGCGTACACCGCGACCCTGACCCAGGCACCGCTGAGCGATCTGACTGTCACCTTGTCCAACGGCGCCATGATCGTGATTCCCGCAGGCTCGACCACCGGCACCGTCAACGTGCCATTGGCTGCGAACGACACGGTCTATAACGACGCGACCCAGATCGAAATAACCGTCACCGGCACCAGCGGCGGCAGCGGCATCACAGTGACGCCGCCGACTACCCCGGCTGTGACCCAGATCACCGATACCATCGACACCACAACGGTCACCCTGACGGCCGGCAATACCGTCACCGAAGGTGGCCAGATCACCTACACCGCCACCCTGACCAACCCGGCCGGCACGTCGATGACTGTGACCCTGAGCAACGGCTCGGTCATCACCATCGAAGCCGGCCAGACCAGCGGCAGCGTCAACGTGCCGACTGCGGCCAATGATGTTTATGCCAACGGCAGCACCGTCAGCACCACCATCACCGGTACCACCGGCGGCAACTTCGAGAACCTGGTGCCAGACACCACGCCAGCCGTGACCACCATCACCGATTCCGTGGACAACACCGGGCTGAGCCTGACGGCCACCGGCACCGTCGTCGAAGGCGGGCAGATCACCTACACCGCCACCCTGAGCAATCCAGCCGGCACGCCGATGACTGTGACCTTGAGCAATGGCTCGGTCATTTCCATCGAAGCGGGCCAGACCAGCGGCAGCGTCAACGTGCCGACCCCGGCCAATGATGTTTATGCCAACGGCAGCACCGTCAGCACCACCATCACCGGCACCACCGGCGGCAACTTCGAAAACCTGGTGCCCAACACCACGCCAGCCGTGACCACCATCACCGATTCCGTGGACACCACCGGGCTGAGCCTGACGGCCACCGGCAACATCACCGAAGGCGGGCAGATCACCTACACCGCCACCCTGAGCAATCCAGCCGGCACGTCGATGACTGTGACCCTGAGCAACGGCTCGGTCATCACCATCGAAGCCGGCCAGACCAGCGGCAGCGTCAACGTGCCGACTGCGGCCAATGATGTTTATGCCAACGGCAGCACCGTCAGCACCACCATCACCGGTACCACCGGCGGCAACTTCGAAAACCTGGTGCCAGACACCACGCCAGCCGTGACCACCATCACCGATTCCGTGGACACCACCGGGCTGAGCCTGACGACCACCGGCACCGTCGTCGAAGGCGGGCAGATCACCTACACCGCCACCCTGAGCAATCCAGCCGGCACGCCGATGACCGTGACCCTGAGCAACGGCTCGGTCATTACCATCGAAGCCGGCCAGACCACCGGCAGCGTCAATGTGCCGACTGCGGCCAATGATGTTTATGCCAACGGCAGCACCGTCAGCACCACCATCACCGGTACCACCGGCGGCAACTTCGAGAACCTGGTGCCGAGTAAAGAGCCAGCAGTAACGTCCATCACTGACTCGATCGACACCACCACCGTGACGCTGAGCGCCACACCGAGCGTGGACGAGAACGGCACCATCACCTACACCGCCACGCTGACCGACAAGAACGGCGCCCCGGTGACCGCACAGAACGGTCCAGTGACCGTGACGCTGGACAGCGGCAAGGTCATTACCATCGCCGAAGGCCAGAGCACCGGCTCCTTGCCGGTCACGGTCGGCAATGACGTCTATGAAGGGCCGACCACGGTCACCGAGTCCATCAAGGAAGCGGTGGGTGGCAACCTCGAGACGATCAACCCGATCAAGACCCCGGTCAGCACCACGGTCAATGACGTCAGCGACAGCACCACGGTGACCCTGAGCGCCACGCCAAGCGTGGACGAGAACGGCACCATCACCTACACCGCGACCTTGACCGACAAGAACGGTGCCCCGGTTACCGCACAGAACGGTCCGGTGACCGTCACGCTGGACAGTGGCAAGGTCATCACCATTGCCGAAGGCCAGAGCGCCGGCAGCTTGCCAGTGAGCGTGGGCAACGACGTCTACCAAGGGCCGAGCACCATCAGCGAATCGATTAAATCGGCCGACGGCGGCAACCTCGAAGCCATCGATCCGATCAAGACCCCAGTGACCACCACGGTCAACGACGTCGACGACACCACCACGGTGACCCTGAGCGCCACCCCGAGCGTGGACGAGAACGGCACCATCACCTACACCGCCACCCTGACCGATGCCCAGGGCCAACCGGTGACTGCACAGAACGGTCCAGTGACCGTGACGCTGGACAGCGGCAAGGTCATTACCATTGCCGAAGGCCAGAGCGCCGGCAGCCTGCCGGTCACCGTCGGCAACGACGTCTACACCGGCCCGACCATCGTCAGCGAATCCATCAAGGAGGCAGTCGGCGGCAACCTCGAAGCGATTGACCCGATCAAGACCCCGGTCAGCACCACGATCAATGACGTCAACGACACCACCACCGTGACCCTGAGCGCCACCCCGAGCGTGGACGAGAACGGCACCATCACCTACACCGCGACCTTGACCGACAAGAACGGTGCCCCGGTCACCGCGCAGAACGGTCCGGTGACCGTCACGCTGGACAGCGGCAAGGTCATCACCATCGCCGAAGGGCAGAGCGCCGGCAGCCTGCCGGTGAGCGTGGGCAACGACGTCTACACCGGCCCGAGCACCGTGACCGAATCCATCAAGGACTCGGCGGGTGGCAATCTGGAGCTGGTGTTGCCAAACACCACGCCAGTGACCACCACGGTCAACGATGTCAACGACACCACCACCGTGACCCTGAGCGCCACCCCAAGCGTGGACGAGAACGGCACGATCACCTACACCGCGACCTTGACCGACAAGAACGGTGCCCCGGTTACCGCACAGAACGGTCCGGTGACCGTGACGCTGGACAGCGGCAAGGTCATTACCATTGCCGAAGGCCAGAGCGCCGGCAGCTTGCCGGTGAGCGTGGGCAACGACGTCTACACCGGCCCGAGCACCGTGACCGAATCCATCAAGAACTCGGCGGGTGGCAATCTGGAGCTGGTGTTGCCAAACACCACACCAGTGACCACCACGGTCAATGACGTCAACGACACCACCACCGTGACCCTGAGCGCCACCCCGAGCGTGGACGAAAACGGCACCATCACTTACACCGCCACCCTGACCGATGCCCAAGGCCAACCGGTCACCGCACAGAACGGTCCGGTGACCGTGACCCTCGACAGCGGCAAGGTGATCACCATCGCCGAAGGCCAGAGTTCCGGCAGCCTGCCGGTCACGGTCGGCAACGACGTCTACACCGGCCCGACCACCGTCAGCGAATCCATCAAGGAGGCAGTCGGCGGCAACCTCGAAGAGATTGACCCGATCAAGATCCCGGTCAGCACCACGGTCAATGACGTCAACGACACCACCACCGTGACCCTGAGCGCCACCCCGAGCGTGGACGAGAACGGCACCATCACCTACACCGCCACGCTGACCGATGCCCAGGGCCAACCGGTCACCGCGCAAAACGGTCCGGTGACCGTGACCCTCGACAGCGGCAAGGTCATCACCATCGCCGAAGGCCAGAGTTCCGGCAGCTTGCCGGTCACGGTCGGCAACGACGTGTACCAGGGGCCGACCACCGTGACCGAGTCGATTAAATCGGCCGACGGCGGCAACCTCGAGGCCATCAACCCGATCAAGACCCCGGTCAGCACCACGGTCAATGACGTCAACGACACCACCGTGACCTTGAGCGCCACCCCGAGCGTGGACGAAAACGGCACCATCACTTACACCGCGACCTTGACCGACAGGAACGGTGCCCCGGTTACCGCACAGAACGGTCCGGTGACCGTCACGCTGGACAGTGGCAAGGTCATCACCATCGCCGAAGGGCAGAGCGCCGGCAGCTTGCCGGTCACGGTCGGCAACGACGTCTACACCGGCCCGACCACCATCACCGAGTCGATTAAATCGGCCGACGGCGGCAACCTCGAAGCCATCGATCCAGTGAAAACGCCGGTCAGCACCACGGTCAACGACGTCAACGACACCACCACCGTGACCCTGAGCGCCACCCCGAGCGTGGATGAAAACGGCACCATCACCTACACCGCCACCCTGACCGATGCCCAGGGCCAACCGGTGACTGCACAGAACGGTCCAGTGACCGTGACGCTGGACAGCGGCAAGGTCATTACCATTGCCGAAGGCCAGAGCGCCGGCAGCCTGCCGGTCACCGTCGGCAACGACGTCTACCAGGGGCCGACCACCATCACTGAATCCATCAAGGAGGCAGTCGGCGGTAACCTCGAAGCCATCGATCCAGTGAAAACGCCGGTCAGCACCACGGTCAATGACGTCAACGACACCACCACCGTGACCTTGAGCGCCACCCCGAGCGTGGACGAAAACGGCACCATCACTTACACCGCCACCCTGACCGATGCCCAGGGCCAACCGGTCACCGCACAGAACGGTCCGGTGACCGTGACCCTCGACAGCGGCAAGGTCATCACCATCGCCGAAGGGCAGAGTTCCGGCAGCTTGCCGGTCACGGTCGGCAACGACGTGTACCAGGGGCCGACCACCGTGACCGAGTCGATTAAATCGGCCGACGGCGGCAACCTCGAGGCCATCAACCCGATCAAGACCCCGGTCAGCACTACGGTCAATGACGTCAACGACACCACCACCGTGACCTTGACCGCCACCCCGAGCGTGGACGAAAACGGCACCATCACCTACACCGCCACCCTGACCGATGCCCAAGGCCAACCGGTCACCGCGCAGAGCGGTCCAGTGACCGTCACGCTGGACAGCGGCAAGGTGATCACCATCGCCGAAGGCCAGAGCTCTGGCAGCCTGCCGGTGAGCGTGGGCAACGACGTCTACCAAGGGCCGACCACGGTGACCGAGTCGATTAAATCGGCCGACGGCGGCAACCTCGAAGCCATCGATCCGATCAAGACCCCGGTGAGCACCACGGTCAACGACGTCAACGACACCACCACCGTGACCCTGAGCGCCACCCCGAGCGTGGACGAGAACGGCACCATCACCTACACCGCCACCCTGACCGATGCCCAAGGCCAACCGGTCACCGCGCAGAGCGGTCCAGTGACCGTCACGCTGGACAGCGGCAAGGTCATCACCATCGCCGTCGGCCAGAGTGCCGGCACCCTGCCGGTGAGCGTGGGCAACGACGTTTACCAAGGACCGACCACGGTCACCGAATCCATCAAGGACGCGGTGGGTGGCAACCTCGAAGCGATCAACCCGATCAAGACCCCGGTCAGCAGCACGGTTACCGATGTCAACGACGCCACCACCGTGAAGCTGACTGCAACTCCATCGGTAAGCGAGAACGGCACGATCACGTACACCGCGACCATCACCGACAAAAATGGCGCCCTGGTCACTGCAAACGACACGCCGGTGACCGTGACGCTGGACAGCGGCAAGGTGATCACCATCGCCGTCGGTCAGAGTTCCGGCACTCTGTCGATCACCGTGGGCAACGACGTCTACGCTGGCGCACCAACCGTTACCGAATCAATCAAGACCGCCAGCGGCGGCAACCTGGAAGCCCTCGGCACGGACAAGACGCCAGTGTCGACCAGCGTCAGTGACTTCCAGGACACCACCACTGTCAGCATCAGTGGCAGCACCTCGGTGACCGAAGGTCAGACCGCCAGTTATACCGTCAGCCTGACTCACCCGGCCCAGACCGAAGTGACGCTGAAAATCGTCTACAGCGGTACCGCCGCCGACGGTTCGGACTTCACCGGTGTGTACACCGTGAAGATCCCGGCGGGCGCCAGCAGTGCCAACTTCAACGTCGCGACCATCGACGACAAAATCACTGAAGGCACCGAAAACTTCGTGGTCAAGATCGACTCGGCCACCGGCGGCAACTTCGAGAACCTGGCGATCAGTTCGTCCCACGGCAGCGTCAGCACTTCGATCATCGACAACGATGCACCGCCCGTACTGGACCTCGACGCCAACAACTCCAGCGACGCCACCGGGGCCGATTACAAGGTGACGTTCAGCGAAAACACGGCCGGTCCCGGCGTGTCGATCGGCGATACCGACCTGAACATCACCGACCCGGACAGCACTCTGCTGACCGGCGCGACCATCGTACTGACCAACCGTCAGGACGGCGATGCGCTGAACCTGGGCAACAGCGTCAACGGCATCACCATCAATGCCAACAGCACCAATGGCACCGTCACCCTGACCCTGTCGGGCAACGCGACGCTGGCCGACTACATGCAGCAGATCAAGAACATCACTTTCACCAACAACAGTGAAGATCCGGGCACCGTGCCGCGCATCATCACTGTGACGGTGACCGATGGCAGCAACTACTCCAACACCGCGACCACCACGGTCAATGTGGTGGCGGTCAATGACGCACCGGTCGCAGCACCGGTCAGCGTCACCGGCACCGAAGACACACCTCTGGTTCTCGGCTGGTCGACCTTCGGCGTCAGCGACGTCGACAGTCCGGCCGCCAACCTGGGCGTGAAAATCACCCAACTGCCGGGTGAGGGCAAACTGCAGTACCTGGACGGTTTGACCTGGAAAAATGTCGCCGCCGACCAGACACTCAGCAAGGCTGATATCGACGCTGGCAAACTGCGCTTCATGCCGGATGCCAACGAGTCGGGTGTAGACGGATATGGCGGTACCGGCCTGGGCAACAATCAGGCCGACTACGCACAGATCAAGTTCCAGCCAACCGACGGCCAGACACTGGGCAACACCGGCACGATCAAGATCGACATCACCCCGGTGGCGGATGCCCCGACCCTGAGCGTTGCCGACAACAGTGTGAAGTCCACCGGGCTGATCAAGGAAGTCTGGACCGGCCTTTCAGGTCTGGGCACCAGCGGCAACGGCGCGGACTCGACTACGCTGAAAAACGTGATCGACGCCGCGGGCACACCGAACTCCACAGGCACCGTGACCAACGTGCAGTCCGACGGTGGCGTGACCGCCGGTACGGCGTCGAAAACCTCCGGCCTGATCTACCTCGAAGCCGGCAAGACTTACACCTTCAGCGGTGTTGGCGACGACAGCCTGCTGGTGACCATCGGCGGCAAGAACGTCGCCGCGATCACCTGGGGCGCGGGCGGCAACCTCAATGGTTCGTACACCCCGACCACCAGCGGCTACTACACCCTGGACATCTACCACCACAACCAGAGCGGCCCGGGCAGCTATGACGTCAACCTGTCGGTCAATGGCAGCACGCCGATCGACCTGAGCAGTGCCGGCGTACCGATTTACACCGGCGTGTCGGATCTGGTGAATGCCGGTGTGACTGTGTCCGACTTGCACGGCACCAATGGCGAAGGCTACTACGACGGTTACAAGCTCAATACCGGCGCTGAAGGCACCAGTGTGAAATTGTCCGCCATCACCAACGCGCTGACTGACACCGACGGCTCGGAAACCCTGAGCCTGAAAGTCAGCGGCATGCCGGTCGGCTCGGTGCTCACCGACGGCGCGGGACATACCTTCACAGTCACCGCGACCAATAGCGAGGCCAACGTGACGGACTGGAGCCTCGGCTCTCTGACCGTCACCCCGCCACCGTACTACAACGGCCAGTTCGACCTGACCATGACCTCGACCTCCACCGAGGCCCTGGGCGGTTCGGCCAGCAGCACTTCGCAGATTCCCGTGACCGTGTACCCGGCGGTCTATAACGCCGTCACCGCCACCGCGGCCAATGACACCGTCACTGGCACCGACGGCAACGACATCATGATCGCCGACATCGGCGGCCTGACCGTAGTGCCGGGCACCAACTACAACATCGCGTTCATGGTCGACAGTTCCGGCAGTATGAGTTCCTCGTCGATCAACTCGGCCAAGGACTCGCTGACGTCGGTGTTCAACACCCTCAAGCAAAGCCTGGGCAGCAACTCGGGTACGGTGAACATCTTCCTGGTGGACTTCGATGCCCAGGTCAACAAGTCGGTGTCGGTGAACCTCAATGACTCCAATGCTCTGACTCAGTTGAAGGCGACTCTGGACTCGATGTCGTCCGGCGGTGGCACCAACTACGAGGACGTGTTCAAAACCACGGCCAACTGGTTCCAGAGTGCAGATGCGGTGGCCAACACCGGGGCGAAGAACCTCACGTATTTCATTACTGACGGCAAGCCGACTTACTACCAGAGCGGCGAGTCGACCAACCCGACCCTGTATGGCAGCACAACACTCGATAGCCTGATCACCACCAGCAACTATCAGCTGGGTAAAGCGATCAGCCTGTTCCCCGACAGCACGCACCAGATCGACATTACCGCCTCAGGCTACATGACGGTCTGGACCAAGAACACCAATGGGAACGGGAACGGCAATGGCAACGGCAACGGCAACGGCAATAGCTGGTCGTCCAAGGACTTCGGCTATCTGCATGCCCAGGGCGACGGCACCTACGAGTTCTCGGGTCGTGACGGCGACGGCAGTAGCACCGACGGGGATACCATCAGCAACTCCACCAGCAGTTTCACATTGCTGAGCAACCTGTCGAACGTCGAGGCCATCGGCCTGAACAAGGACGTGACGCTCAACGACCTGAAGCCGTACGACTCGGATCAAACGCCACAAACCAACATCGACCCGCAGAATCTGGCCAACTCGATCATCGGCCACACCGAAGCGACGATGCCGGGTAACGACACTGTCAGCGGTGGCGACGGCAACGACCTCCTGTTCGGCGATCTGGTGAGCTTCAACGGCATTGCCGGCGAGGGTTACCAGGCGATGCAAGCCTTCGTGGCGCAGCAAACCGGCGTGGACGTCAGCAAAGTCACCACCAGCAACGTGCACCAGTACATCACCGAGCATTACACCGCGTTCGATGTGTCCGGTGCCCATGACGGCAGCGACACCCTGCTCGGCGGTGCGGGCAATGACATTCTGTTCGGCTCGGGCGGTAACGACACCCTCGACGGCGGCAAGGGCAATGACATCCTGCTCGGCGGCACCGGCAACGACATCCTGATCGGTGGTTCCGGTGGTGACACCTTCGTCTGGAAAGCGGGCGATACCGGTAGCGACGTGATCAAGGACCTCAACGCCAGCGAAGGCGACCGGATCGACCTGCGCGATCTGTTGCAGGGCGAAACCGGCAGCACCATCGACAACTTCCTGAAGATCACCACGGTCGATGGCGTGTCGTCGCTGCAAGTCAGCTCGAGCGGCCAGTTCAACTCGGGCAATGCGGCGGCGGCCACGCCGGACGTGACGATCAAACTGGAAGGCAACAACTGGTCGAGCGCCAACCTGCACAACCTGATTGCCGGTAGCGACCCGACCATCAAAGTCGATCACAACAACAGCTGATGCACGAAAACGGCCGCACCTTATGGCGCGGCCGTCACGTTTACGCCCACTGCCCGGTGACGATTTCGTCACCGCGCCACATACTGGCGTGCAGTTGACCTATGCTGCTGACAGCACGACGCTGGCTCAAATCCGAGGGATGCTCAATGTTTTACGTGCAACGCGATGCGCAGGGCCTGTTGGTACGCGTGGAACCCGCCGCCTACGCCGAGGCCACGGAAACGCTACCGGCCGACAATCATGAAATCCAGGCCTGGTTTGCCAACGCGGCTGTAGAGAACAGCCTCAAGCAGCTCAAGCAAAGTGACCTGGAAATGATCCGGGTACTCGATGACTTGATTCAGGTGCTGACCCAGAAAGGCGTGATCCGCGTCACCGACCTGCCGATGGCGGCCCAGGCCAAACTGATGGACCGGACCCAGGCGCGTGAGGCGTTGGGTGGGTTGAGTCAGTTGATCGATGAGGATGAAGGCGGGCTGATCTGAACATTGATCTTCAGTGACTGTTCCAGTCTCATCGCGGGCAGGCCAGCTCTAAAGAGTTACTTCCAGGGCTTGGGCTCGCCGAACAACTGGCCCTGCACACCGTACAGCCCCATCTCGCGAATCACCGACAACTCGCCTTGCGTCTCGACCCGCTCGGCAATCAGCGGCAAATCAATGCTGTGCGCCGCTCGCTGGATCGCCTCGATGAACAGGCGTTTGTCACTCTCCAGATCAATCGACCGGATGTAGCTGCCATCGATCTTCAGGTACGCCAGCCCCAGCCGTGCCAGGTTGCCGATCATGCTGAAGCGGCCACCAAAACGTTGCAGGCTCAGGGAGAAGCCGAGTTCGCGCAGGCGCCGGGTCAACTGCTCAAGCACCGCCTGGTCAGGCAGTTGCTCTTCGCCAATCTCCAGGGTCAGGCGCGGGCCCAGGTTGGAGTGTGCGCGCAGTATTTCGAAGATTTTGTTTTGCGCCTGCGGGTCGCCCAGGGTCGCCGACGACAGATTCAGCGCCAGCGACTCCTCATGCTCGCTCATTTGTTCCAACACCCGCTCGAGCATCAGCCGATCCAGACGCGCAGTCCAGCCGAAGCGCTCCAGCCAAGGCAGAAAACGCCCGGCGGGGATGGTCTGGCCGTGTTCATCGAGCAGTCGCGACAACACTTTGTGATGCAGTACCAGTTGCGTGTCCTGGGCGGCGACTACCGGTTGGAAATACAGCTCGAAACGCCGCTGTGCCAGCGCCTGGTCGAGCATGAGATGCCAGGCGTGATGATCGTCACCGACACTGGCCGAGAGGCTGTGTTCGATACAGGCCCAGTTCTGCTCGCCCTGGCCTTCGGCCTGCGCCAGCGCCTGATCGCCAAGGCTGAGCACGGCTTGCGGTGAGTCGCCGTGAGCAAAAGGCGCCAGGCCGATAGACGCCACGGCCGCCACATCGGTGGCGCCGGTAGCGTGAAGACTGGCCAAGGCGCTGTCGAGGTTCTGTGCCAGTTGCAGCGCCTCTTCGCGCACCAGCCCCGGCGCCAGCACGGCAAATTCGCCACCGCGGATACGGGTCACCAGGTTCTGGGTTTCCGGATATTTGGCGCACTCGCGAGACAGTTGCTCACCGACGGCCTTGAGCACTTCATCGGTGCGCTGGCCGCCGAGGCGCTGGTTGAGACCGGCCAGATCCTTGACCCGCAACAGCAGCAGGTAACCCGAACTGGCCTGCTCCGGGTTGCTCACCCGCGCATTCAGTTGCATCTCGAAATAACGCCGGTTGGCCAACCCGGTCAATGAGTCCTGATAGGACTCGACCCGTAGTTTTTCACTGCGCTCGGCCTGCTCCTGGAACAGCGCCTTGAGCTTCTCGACCATCTGGTTCATGGCCTGCACGACCCGGCGAAGTTCGGGGGTGCGCGGCAGTTCCGGCAGGCTGAGGAATTCCCGCCGGGCGATGGCGTGGGATTGTTGGACCATGTAATCCAACGGCCTCAATTGCTGACGCAGCAACAGCGCGCCGAGTACCGCACTGACCGCGCCACACAGCAGCAACCAGCCCAGGCTGCCCAAAGCGCTTTGCCACAACTTGGCCAGCGCGAACATCGGGTGGCTGACCACCTCGACCCGGGCAGCCTGCTCCCAGCCGCGGCTGACGATCGCATCACCACCGGCGGGCTCCAGGCCGATCAGTTTGACGAACCAGTCTGGAACGTTGTTGACCGCTGGAATGCCCGTGCGCTCAACCAGGGACTGGTCGGTCTTAAGATCGACCACGCGGATGCTCGCGTAGTAACCGCTGTCGAAAATCGAGCTGACCAGCAACTCGACCATCGCCGGGTCGTCGATGTTCGGAGTCAGGGAAAGCGCCAGCGCCGTCGCGGCGTCCTGGGCATGGGAGCGCAACTGGTTGACATACTGAGTACGCGAGCTCTCCAGACTGACCATGAAACTGCCGGTGAAGGCGACCACCAGGAACAGACAGATAGCAATCAACAGCTGTTTGAACAAAGACATCTGAGCGTGTGCTCCTAGTTAGTCGTCTCGACCGGGAATCCTTCGGTCTGCATTTTTTTCAGCACATCCTGCCAACGCGAAAGGCGTTTGGTATCGCCGACCTTCTTATTGCCCTTGGCGCCCGGCAGCCACAACCCTTCTGCATTGAAAGAGTAGACCGGCAGCAAATCCTTTCGCTGGCCGGCCGGCTTGATTGCATCGATCAGGCTGTCGAGCACCAGGGGCTCGGCTTCCGGACTCGAGTAGTAGGTCAGCACCATGTGCGCGCGATTCTGGGTCAGTGCCTTGACGTAGGTAATACGCAGCTTTTCACTGGCTACTCCGAGGTGACGCAGGCTGAAGTACTTGGCAATAGCGTAGTCTTCACAGTCTCCGGCGCCTTTCCAAAGGGCTTCGATCGGGGATTCCCAGTAATCGACTTCCTGCCACAGGTCGATGTCTTCGACATATCGCAGTTGTTTATTGAAGAAGCGATTGACCACATTGAGTTGTTCCAGCTCGCCGATCTGCTTCTGGCTGGCCAACAAGTATTGCCAATCATTGATGCGCTGCTGACCTTCTCCCAAAGGTCCGTACAATGCCTGCGCCCGCCGGCTGATCAGGGAAAAATCCCAATCGGCGCTCAAGCCGCCCAGCATCACGCCAGCCAGCAGCAATGCGCTGCACAGCCAGCGTAAAATCCGCGGGATCGTTAAACTTGCCGCCAATGCGAGGCATCCTGGATAGGCAGGAGGGAGTCGTTCGAATGGTGAAGGTTAGACCGGAAAAAGACAATGGCACAGTGCAATCACTGGCAGCGCGCTAAACTGCAGGAAAGGCACTCGTGAGCTTGTTTGACAAGCTGTCAGTCAGTTACTAGTGTCATTTGGATCCAAAAAATTCCATCAATCAGGGTGCGTTTAGTGACACAAAAGCCCAACCCTCTCAGCAGTATCAAGGTCAACGGGCCAATTCCCGCACATCTGGCACGCTCAGTGATCGAAGAAACCCTGCGCGCAGCGATACTTGACGGACGCATTCCTTGCGGTGCGGCCCTGCGCCAGCAAGACCTCGCCGACCTGTTTGGCGTCAGCCGCATGCCAGTACGCGAGGCCCTGCGCCAGCTCGAAGCGCAATCGTTGCTCAACGTTATTGCCCACAAGGGCGCCGTGGTCGCGCCACTGGTCCAGGGCGACGCCGTGGAAACCTATGCGCTACGCATCCTGCTGGAATCCGAAGCCCTGCGTCTCTCGGTGCCACTGCTCCAGGACGGAGATCTCGAACAGGCTGCCCGTTACATCGACGAACTCGAAACGCAAAACGACTACACCGAAATCGGACGGCTCAATCGCCTGTTCCACATGGCGCTTTACAGCCGGGCGCCCAATCGCCGGCTGTTGAAACTGGTGGAAGACGGCCTGATCGAAGAAGAGCGGTTCCTGCGTTTCAACCTGGAAGCCATGGGCCTGGGCAAATTGTCCCAGGACGACCACCGGGCACTGTTGCAGGCCGCCGAAGACCGGGACGTCGAACGCTCGGTGAAACTGCTCGAACATCACCTGAACCGAGGGGTCGAGGTCATTACGCGCTACCTCGACAGCCCTGAAGTACAGGCCAAAAACACGTCGAAGTAACCCGCAGCGGCAAGTCCGGGATGGCGCACCGGAGGGTTCGTCTCGCTTGCCGCACACTCCTCCCGAATGCGCACCGCGAATAATTTGATTACAAACCCCCTGCGCCCATACCACACCACCCTTGCGACGCCATACCGCAACCCAACGCCTTGCCACCTTCAATCCTGACCATCGCAACGATTGCCTGATGCCTCAGTAATGGCGGACGCCTTGATTTGCGCCCACTCTGGGTAACCAAGACACAATAAAACGGGGGACTCGCCGTGCGAATGGCGTCGCCCCCGCCCCAAGAAGCGAAGGAAGGAGCCTCATTACGGGAACGGAAGGATCGGCATCACTCGCGACCTGCTTCCACCCCCTCAGACACCCCCAACGACATCCGATAAAAAGTTACTTCGAGTGAGGCATTCACTCTTTATTCAATTCTGACTTATATAGGCCGGAAGGAGTAACTACGCCAAAATAAAACCAATATGAAAAGTTTTATTGAAACTTTTCATCCTTCAAAAAGTTGAATATTAAAATAATATCGAAACAACTTGATTGACACTTTATATGTGTATTAGTTTTTCTTCGTTGCCAGCCACAAGCGGCAGCAGCGCCTTGTTTATTCGGCATCTATAGCACTGAAAAAGATCAATTCGTTTGAGGCACCCGTTCGCCAGGAGAAAACTTCCAGCGAACTTAAGTGCTTGATTGCTTCTCACCCAAGATCACTGACAGGCTCATCCATGAAACCAACTAAAGAACGTCTGATTCAAAAAAAATCCGAACTTAGCGAACATCCGATTTTCTCTGAAATACATTCGCTTGCGGTCCTGCGACGCTTCATGGAAACCCACGTGTTTGCCGTGTGGGACTTCATGTCACTGACCAAGCGCCTGCAACAGGAGCTGACTTGCGTGCAACTGCCCTGGTTACCGCCACAGGATCCCCAGGCAGCGCGGTTGATCAACGAGATCGTGCTGGGTGAGGAGTCGGATGACCGCCCGGCCCAAGGTCATTACAGCCACTTCGAGTTGTACCTGGATGCAATGCGCGAAGTCGGCGCCTGCACCGTTGCCATCGAACGCTTCGTGACCCTGCAGCAAGAAGGCGTGAGCTACGACGTGGCCTTGCAGAGCGTCAACGTCGATCCGGCGGCCGCAAGTTTCGTTCGCCATACGCTACACACAGCCCTGCATGCGCCGGGTCACAGTGTGGCGGCGGCGTTTCTGCACGGTCGTGAGAGCGTTATCCCACGGATGTTCCAGCGCATCCTCGACGATTGGGGCATCGGCATCGAGCAGGCGCCGACCTTCCGTTACTACCTCGAACGACACATTGAAGTCGACTCCGAGGACCACGGCCCGGCAGCGGAAAAGCTCCTGTCGCGACTGGTCGATAGCGACCCGCAACGGCAGGAAGACGTATACGCCAGCGCCATCGCTGCCGTGGAAAGTCGTATCGCCCTGTGGGACGGGTTGCGCCTGAGCATGAACGAATCCGTCACGGAGGTGAGCGCATGAACGCCGCCGACTACCAATCCTTCGCCGACGCCTGGGAAGGTCGCGCGACCATCCGCACACGCCCGCGCCGCGTGCTGGAGAACGACGACAAACTGATCTACCCCTTGAGCCGCCAACCGTTGGTGCTGAGCGAAACCTTTCTGCGCGAATGCCCGGAACAGCGCGACTTCGCCCTGGTACAGACGCTCTACAAGTTCATCAACGATGTAGTGATTTTCGAAACCGAGATCGTCGACAAAACCGCCCGCAGCATCGCCAAGAATCGCTTCGCGTTCGAGTTCCCGTTCGCCTGCCGCTACGACGCCATGACGGTTGTGGTGGACGAGGATTACCACGCACTGGTGGCGATGGATTTCATGCAACAAACCATCGCGTTGACCGGTATCACCCCCATTGAGTTGCCGGATGAGATCGAGCTGAGCCGGGCGATACCGGCGGCCGTGGCGCTGGCACCGGAGCACCTGCGCAGCGCTGTAGAACTCATTTGCGTGGCCATCGCCGAAAACACGGTGACCGGTGATGTCGCCGCGTTCGCCAAGGACGACACGGTCAAACAATCGATCAAGGGCCTGATGGCCGATCACCTGCTGGACGAGGGGCGCCACTCCAGTTTTTGGGCGCGGCTGGTACGCATCTACTGGCATACCGCAAGTACAGGCGACCGCCAGTACATCGCGCAGATCCTGCCGGTGTTCATTAGCCATTACCTGACCAACGACATCCAGAAGTCCTTCGACTTCCGCTTGATCGACGCACTGCAGATCAACGACGCGGCGCGTCACGCACTCAAGAGCGAAGTGTCGGCAATGGCCTTCCCGATCAATCGCCATCACCCGCTGGTGGCCAACATTGTGCGGTTTTTCCACAGCAGTTCGCTGCTCGATTCGCCGTGCGTCCAAACCGCCCTCAGCGACTATCTGGTTTGACGAGGAGCCCATCATGAGACGTCTCGATATTTTGCTCACCGGAAAAAGCCAGGCCCTGACCGACCTGGCGCTGGAACTCGAACAACACGGTCACTCACTGACACGGATCTACGCGCTCGACGATATGCCTGGACAGGCTGATCTGCTGATCGACGATGGCACACCGTTTCAGTACATCGGGGATGCACAACGACTGACATTGCAATTGGGTCTCGGGCTGCCACAGGCGTCCGGCCTGCCATCGCTGGACGTATTGTGCTGCCATGGCGCAACGCTGCTGTCTCGTGTACCCATTGCCGATGATCCGTCGGGTAACGGTCAGGTTTTGCGTATGCAGGCCATGACAGCATTGGTTGACCACGTGGCGCTGCTGGTCAGCCGCTACTCGCGCGATGCCGACTATTTTCGACATGCCGTACCCGCCGTACCCGTCCGCTTCGAGCGCATCCAGAGCCTGCGGTTCCTGGACAGCCTCGCGTTCGTGCATCGCCTCAATGGCACCGCCGACCCACAGCTGCAGCAACTCGCGCAAACGCCGATGATCGAAAGGCTGGAACAACAATTTATCCAGAGCGCCGACCACCCGGCCTTGAGCATCGCTGGCAATACCCTCGAGTATCGCCAGCTACACGCCCATAGCCGCGCCATCGAGCAACGTTTGCGACCGCTGCTGGATCAGCATCAAGGCCCGGTAGTCATCGGGATCTGCCTGCCCAAATGCAGTGCGCTGTATGCGGGAATCCTGGCGATTCTGGGCAGCGGTGCGGTGTACTTGCCGCTGGAGCCGAGCCATCCGTTGCAACGTCAGCAGTACATTCTGTCGAACGCCGGCGCGGTGTTGTTGCTGCATGACGGCGAGCATCCCCTGGCGAGCCAGATGCCGAGCCTGGACATCAGCCGCATCGACGTCCATGACGCAGACCTCACTCAACCCTTGATGCACCAATGCCCCGACCTCGATGCGCCCTGCATGGTGCTCTACACCTCGGGCACCACCGGTCATCCGAAGGGCGTGCTGCTCAGCCAGGCCAACCTTGCACACTTCACCCACTGGTACGCCGGCTATGTGCAGCTGACCAGCGAGAGCCGGGTGTTGCAGTTTTCTTCGTTGGGTTTCGACTCATCGCTGATCGACATCTTCCCGACGCTGTTACAAGGCGCCGAGCTGATCGTGCCCGGCGATGACCAACGCCGCGATCCGCTGCAACTTGCGGAACTGATTCGTCGTCGACAACTGACCCACGCCTTTTTGCCGCCCGCCTTGTTGAGCATCCTGCCACTGGAGCAGTTGCAGTGCCTGGATCATGTGATGACCGGCGGCGATGTCTGCGAGCCGTGGGTCATCGAGCAACTGAGCCGTCAGGGCAAGCTCTACAACCTCTACGGGCCAACCGAAGCCACGGTGCTGATTACCGCGCGGCGGCTCCAGGCAGGCGACCACAACCGCTCGCTGGGTGCACCGATCGCCAACAGCCAGGTGTTGATTCTCGATGACGACTTTCAACCGGTGGCCGAACAGACCGTCGGTGAGTTGTACATCGCCGGCCCGGGTGTGTGCCTGGGTTACCTGAACAACCCGCATCAAACCGCCGAGCGCTATCTGGACCTGAGTCTGCCTGATGGCCGGAGCCTGCGTGTCTATCGCACCGGGGACATGGCGAAGTGGACGGCTGATGGGATCGAACTCTGCGGTCGGCGTGATAATCAGGTGAAGATTCGCGGGTTCAGGGTCGAGCCGGAAGAGATTGAGCGCTGCCTGCGCGACAGCCAGCTGTATCGCCAGGTTGCTGTGGTCATCGATAGCCAGCGACGGATTCTGGCCTTCCTTGCCCAACCCCGGGAAGACCTCTCCGGCACCGCTCGCCAAGCGTTGAAGACCCACGCGACACAGCACCTGCCGGACTACATGCACCCCGTTGCATGGAGCGAGCTCGCAAGCATGCCTTACGCCAGCAATGGCAAGGTCGACCGCAAGGCATTGCTGGATCTGCCCGTGAGCATCACCGATAACCCTTCACGGCGCCTGCCCGTCAACGCCGATGAAACCCTGCTGCTGGAAATCTGGGCCGAGTTGCTGGAGCTGCCGGCGAGCGACATTTCCACCGACGAAAGCTTCTTCAATCTGGGCGGGCACTCGATCCTGCTGTCGCGCATGCTGCTGCGACTGCGCGAGGAATTCGGGCGCAGCATCTCGATCAACCGCTTTATCGAACTGCCCACCATCACCAAACTGGCGACTCTGGTGCGCGGCTCCGGCAGTGAAGAGGTACTGAGCGAACAGGCCCTGCGCGATGCCTTCCGCGAACTGGATATTCAGCCGTTGCCCATCAGCCGCATGGGCGATGTGCACAAGGTGATCGTCACCGGCGCCAACAGTTTTGTCGGCGTACATCTCGTCGAGGCGTTGCTGGCCTGGGGGGCCAGCGAAGTCGCCTGCCTGGTTCGCGACGGCAATGGGCAATCGGCGGACGAACGCTTTGCCCAGTCGCTGCGGGAGAACCGTCTGGAGCATCTGGATATGGGCCGGGTGAGGGTTTACGCGGCAGACATCACGCGGCCGCAACTCGGTTTGGCACCCGAGGCTTACCAGCGACTGGATCGAGAATTTGGCGCACTGGTGCACAACGCGGCCAACGTCAATCACGTCCTCGACTACGAGTCGCTGGCGCGGGACAACGTCGAGCCGATTTTCGAATGTTTGCGCCTGTGCGAAGGGCGCAGCAAAAAAATCTTCAATTTCGTCTCGACGCTCTCGGCCTCCAGCACGATATCCGCCGAAGGCCGAGTGCTTGAGTTGCCTGCCGCAGCGACACCACCCATCTACATCAAGAACGGCTACAACCTGTCCAAATGGGTCGGCGAGCGAATCCTCGAACGAGCGCGGGAGCTTGGGGTGCGGGTCAATCTCTACCGTCCCGGCAACATCAGCTTCAACAGCCTCACGGGTGTGTGCCAGCCGCACAAGAACCGCCTGATGCTGATGCTCAAGGGCTCGATCCAGCTTGGCCAGGTGCCGGAATTCGCCTTGAACTTCGACTTGATGCCGGTGGACTTTCTTGCCCGATTCATCGCCTTCCACGCCAGTCGTTATCAACCGGAACAAGCGGTATTCAACCTGCACAACCCCGAGCCCTTGAGCTGGGACAACTACGTGGCGTCCTTCCGTGAGGCGGGGCGTGAATTCGCGATGGTCAGCGTCGCCGACTGGCAACAGCAACTGGGTCGGGTCGACAGCGACAACGCCTTGTTCGGCGTGCTGGGGTTCTACCTCAACGGCTTCGAGGAGGACATCGGTGATATCTCGATGATCGGGCACGACAACGCCCAGGCCGGCGTTCGGCTGATGGGTGCGCACTACCCGCAAAAATCCCCGGCGCTGCTGCGTCGCGGTTGCGACTACCTCAAAGAAATCAACTTCATCTGATTCAACCCCAACGGAGCAAAACCATGAGCACTCTGCAACCCGACACCCTGATCAAAAACCCTCAAGGCTGCCACGTGGTGTCCTCGGTGGACGTTCCCGCCGACGCGGTGCAGGTATGGGCCGTAGTCGGTAACTTTGCCGGCTTCGATCGCTTCATTCCGGCGCTGTCGCACATCGAGATGACTGGTGAAGGCGTGTCATCGCTGCGCAAAAAGTTTTTCAAGGACGGCAACCTGGTGGTCGAGCAACTCAACTCCCGGGACGACCAGACACGGCACATGACCTGGACCACTATCTACAACACCCTGGGTGTGGCCAATCTGTGGGCAGCGATGAGCGTTGAACCACTGGATGCGGGCAAGTCCCGAGCTACCTGGACCATCATCGCCGAACCGGCGCATGGAGGCACCGAAGCGCTGCCGGGCTTCAAGGATTTCGTACAGGGTTTTGCCGATGATGCAATGAACAATGTGCTGAAACTGTTTGCCTAAAATGTGAAAAAGCCCGTTGTGGAGAGGCTCCGCAACGGGCTTTTCAGTACCCCTGAAACGATGAAACCCCTGTCTGCGTTAGCAGACAGGGGTTTCGGAATTCAATCTTGACGATGACCTACTCTCACATGGGGAAACCCCACACTACCATCGGCGATGCATCGTTTCACTGCTGAGTTCGGGATGGGATCAGGTGGTTCCAATGCTCTATGGTCGTCAAGAAATTCTGTGACCAGCTCGTTAGAACATCAACGCGCCAGTGAAAATTGGTGACTTCTACTAAAACAAAACCCCTACCTGCGTGCGCAGATAGGGGTTTTGGAATTTAATCTTGACGATGACCTACTCTCACATGGGGAAACCCCACACTACCATCGGCGATGCATCGTTTCACTGCTGAGTTCGGGA